>JAILMD010000043.1 GCA_024692805.1 bacterium
CCACCTAATTTATTGTTAATTTCTAATTTACCATCATTTTGCATAAGTAGATTTCCAAGATTATTATAAATTGATTTATTTAAGTTTTTAAAGTATTCTTTTGTTCCTTTTAACCCTAAAATTTTACCTAAATCTTTTTTAAAAATATAATAAACACCTGTCATATTGTTTGGCCAGTTGCCACAATTGATTTCACGTTTTATATATTTTTTAGCATAATAATTTGTTATATAATCAGCAACTGCTTTAGCAGATATTTTTGTTGCTTCGTCAAAATTTGACTTGACAGTTAATTTAGACTTTTTAAAGGTGTAATTACCAAGAAAGTTTTGGAATTTGTCATCTCTAGAATGGATAACGCAAAAAAAGTCATAAGTTGGAATTAGTTTATTATCTTTAATAACAAAGCAGGGTTTTAGCCAACCACAAGACATTCTTGCTAGTTCTTGAAAATCTTTAACAATTTTTTGTAAATCTTCAAAGTTAAAATTTTGCAACTCTTTGTCAATTTGTTTTTTTCGTGAATGCCTATTTCTATATTCAAAGAATTCATTTAGAACAGTTTGCAATTCTTCACTTGTTATAAATGGGTCGCCACCTTTTTCTAATTTTTCTGCGGTATAAATAGATAAAAAGCATGCTTCATTGTCGTTGTAGTTACGGTAATACATTTTTTCTCCTTACTATTTTGATTATATCATCAGGGGAAAGGTTTGACAAGGTTTGAAATAAAAAAAACATGTATTGTCATACATGTTTCGTTTTGTTATTTTTCTAAAGATTCTTCGGCAGGTTGTTGCTCAGCTTGAGCAGCCTTTCTTGCTGCTTTTTCAGATTCAAAATCAAGATAAAATGGATATAGTTTCTTAAATTGAGGGGCGTGAACGTTTTTGAATCTGTGCAACTCGATTTGGTCTAAATCAAATTTAACAACAATTCTATAAAGTTTATAAATTTGCTCGTCATTTAAACTTCTTTGGTTTTGCCTAGCATAGTTAAATACGTCTTCAACATATTTAAAATTTGCTGTTTCCTTTTCAAAATCTTCGTCTGTTTTTGGTTCTGGTTTTTTGTTATAGTCTGTCATTTTTTTCTTCCTTTGTTACTTACTTAATCATTATATCAAAAACATTTTTGCTTTTCAATATGTTAATAAAAAAAGAGCCAAAAATTTTGGCTCTTTTTTGTTAAACATTAGAATTAATTGTTCCGGTTATTATTATTGTTGTTATATTGCTTGTTGTTTGAGTTTGAGCGGGAACAACAATAGGAGTTCCGGTTGCGTTAGGAAGCGTTAGTTGGTTTGAAGATGAAATATCATATTCGCTTGAAAGGTAAGCGTGAGAACTTCCGTTGTTTTCGCTAACAATACTTGAAACAATAAATTCTGCTGGTAATTGGTCTGTTATAACAACGTTTTGGGCGTCAAGGTTTCCGCTGTTGGTTAAGGTTAGGGTATAGGTTAAAACGTCATTATTGTTTAAGACCTCACTGCTTTGTGTTTTCTCGATTGCGACGTCAGCATAATCTTCAATTAACAGCGTTAGGCTGTCGCTATCGCTAACCGTGCCACTTCCTGCTGTTGCTGTTACTGTAACAGTGTTAATAATTTCAGTTATTCTTGTTGTGAAAACAGAATCAACCGTTGCGTTATATGTTACGATAACGCTGTCACCGGCAGGCAGAGTTAAAGGCAGGGTAAACTCAAGCGGACTCGTTTGGGTTGCTTCCATTGGAGTTATAGTTTCATTGTAAATCATTTGAGCAGTTCCGCTAATATAGTTAAGGTTTCCGGCTGAAAGTTCGTCGTTAACAACAATGTTAGATAATGATTGAGAGCCTGTGTTGGTTATTTTAACGAAATAGGTTATTGTTTCATTTGGCCTAAAACTTGTTGAACTGCTTGTTAGGGTAACGCTAATTCCATATTCATCATTAACAGTTGCTCTAACGATATTGCTTGAATTAGTTAAAGGTTCTGTTGCACCAGAATAGCTAAAACTAACGTTTGCTTGATTAGATATGGTTGTTGCCATTAATTCCTCCTTTTGTTAATTTGGGGTGCCCCTAATTTATATTATGAGAAAAATATGTTTAATGACAAAAAAGTTGACTTTTTTAGAGAATATTATATACTGAAATTAGTAAACAAAAAGGAGAAGTTTTATGGAATTAGTTGGAAGCAAAACTGAACTTAACCTTAAAGAAGCGTTTGCAGGAGAGAGCCAAGCGAGAAATAAATATACTTATTTCGCAAGCGTTGCTAAAAAAGAAGGGTATGAACAAATTAGTGAGATTTTTACTAAAACTGCTGAAAATGAAAAAGAGCATGCTAAAATGTGGCTTAAAGAATTAAAGGGGATTGGTTCAACAATTGACAACCTTAAAGCCGCTGCTGATGGCGAAAACTATGAGTGGACTGATATGTATGAAAGGTTCGCTAAAGTTGCAGAAGAAGAAGGTTTTACCGCAATAGCATTTAAGTTTAGAGAAGTTGGAAAAATTGAAAGGGCCCACGAAGAAAGATATAGAAAACTTTTGAAGAACATTGAAATGCAAAAAGTTTTTGAAAAGAGCGAAGAAACAATGTGGGAATGCAGAAACTGTGGCCACCTTGTTATAGGAAAGAAAGCCCCTGACGTTTGCCCAGTTTGCGCTCATCCTCAAAGTTATTTCGAAGTTAGAAAAGAAAATTATTAAAAATAATAAAGGCACTTTTAAAAGTGCCTTTTATTTTTTTGCAAAAATTTACAGAAAATAAACTTTTATAATTCATTTTTTGCAGATTTAACGTCT
>JAILMD010000026.1 GCA_024692805.1 bacterium
TGAATAAGTTTTATTATGATCCAAAATAATAATACATTAATTTTATCAAAAAGTAAAACAAAAAGTAAACCAAAATTTGATTTCCTTTCTTTATTTTTGTCTTTTATTATTTTTGCGATTATGATTTTAATTTTAACTAACCCTAAAAAGTTTAGCGCAAGCACGATTGATGGCTTCCTTTTGTTTGCTAATTGCGTTTTCCCCGGCCTATTTCCTTTTTTAATTTTAACTAAAATGTTGACCGATTTAAATTGCGTTAAAAAATTTTCTCACACTTTTAAAAAACCAATGGAAAAACTATTTAAGGTTAACGGCATAACCTCGTATGTTTTTTTAATGGGCGCAATGTGTGGCTATCCGATGGGCGCAAAACTCATTGCTGATATGTTTAGCGCAAACATCTATTCAAAAGAAGAAGCAAAGCGCGCAATTTCATTTTGCTCTGTTAGCGGCCCAATTTTTATTATAGGCGCCGTTGGAGCCAACATGTTAGGAAGCATAACTGCCGGTTTAATAATTTACATTAGCCACATTATTTCAAGCCTTATTTGTGGGTTAATTTTTTGCAACCTAAACAAACCAAAAACAACTTTTAAAGAAATTGGCGAAGAAAACCTTAAGGTTAATTATGACTCTCTTATTTCAAATAGTGTTTCAAGCGCAATTTCAACGATTTTAACGGTTGGGGCGCTCGTTACAATCTTTTTTGTTATAACAGATTGTTTAATATTTACTAACCTAATTAGCCCAATAATTAGCCTTATTTCAAAAGTTTTAGTTTTCTTTAAAATAAACCCAGCATATAGCGAAGGTTTGGTTTGCGGAATGATAGAAATAACACGTGGCGCAAAGCTTATTTCAAGCGTTGCGCCACTAAATTGGGTTTCTATAACTCTAAGTTCTGGCATAATCTCATTTGGCGGGCTATCAATTGGAATTCAATGCTTAACCCTAGCAAGCAAATGTAAAATTAAAGCTGGTTATTATTTCTTTGTTAAATTTATTCACTTTGTTTTAAGCATAATTCTTTGCTTTGGTTTATGCTTAATTTTTGGATTTTAATTACCTAACGATTTGGCGCTTTTTTCTTATATAAACTATAACGCCAACCCCACCGCCAATAATAACAGCGGCGCTAACTGACAAAATAATTGGCAAAACAATATTATTTGCTTTTGGTGAGTTTTCACCCTCTGGAACAAAACTATCTTTGTTTGCAATAAAACTTGAAATAAGCGGCTCTCTGCTTTGGCTAATATCAAGTTCTTTAACGCTATTTTGAACAAAACTTACTTCAATTTTATTATCACCAGCCAAATCATAATAGCCAAGTGAAACTTTACCATTAACAATACTTAAAGGCGTTCCATTTAAAAGACAAAAATCAATCGAACAATTATCTTCTGGTGAAACTTCTAATAAAACACTCTCGCCTTTGTTTACTGTTGCAATTTTTAAAGTCTTATCTTGTTTAGTAAAATAAGCCCCTCCGCCGCTTGACAAAACTTCAACATAAACATTTTTTAATTCACTTTCGCTTTTAACAATTATAAATGGGCTAAAATCAGTTGATGAAACAACTAAATAATCACCAACCCTAACGCAGTCAACATTAACAAATTCGTTGTAATCACTATCAAAATGATAAGCGCTAAAACTCTGATTTTCGCTTGCATCAATTTTAATTTTAAAATAAGCAACTGAGCCATCTTTAACGCTAACAGCCTCGCCATTAGAATAAAGCGAAATCTCTGCCCCAGCAACAACAGCATCTTGGCTTATTCCAATTTTATTAGCCATTTGTTGTAAAGCGCTATCACTTATGTTTTTTCTAACAATTAAAATATCATCTTCACTAATTTGCTGGCTTGTTTCTGAGTTTATAAAACTATTATTTAAATTAGCCCCCATAAAGCCAATTTCAAAATCATCTGTTTGATTATAGTTTTTCTGGTTAAAACTAACACCATCACCTAAAACAACAAAGCTAATTCCCTCGCAAGTTTTTGTTGCAAAATTAAGGCTATTCCCATAAGGAATAAGATTTAAAACAAGGTCTTTTTGATTATAAAGCGCAGAAAATTTAACATCAAAAGTTAAAACCCTTTGGTTAATGCTAATATTAGAAATTTTAACACAATCGCTCAAGTCAGTTTTATAATTAGTTAAAACCTTAAAGTTAGGCAAAGCATCAGTTAAAGTAACATTTTTGTTATAGGTTATCGAAACGCTATATTTGTCAAATTTATTAGCGCTTGTTTTTGAAACTAGCGCGCCATTAACTTTAACGTTATAGTCAACAATTGTTGGCGGATTATTAACCCCACCATTAAACTCATTTTGATAAACTTGGGAAGCAATTTCAGTATTCTTTTTATAAAAGCTAGTTAAAACTATTGGCTTTGATGAATATCTCCCGCCAGATAAGTCAGGAGCAGTGCTCGTTAAATAGAATTGAACGCTATTATAGCAAGAGTGATCAAGCGGCAAAACTGAATATCCACTAAAATTCTCAACTCCGCTAACGCTTGAAAGCTCATAAGCATAACTATTTTCTAAATCACCAAGCTGTGCGCTTTCGCTAAACACTTGGCCGGGATTAAACAAAGCAACAAGATAAGTGTTTGTTTGAGTTGGATAACTAACGTTATTTTTCATAACTTCAATCGCAGAATTTGAATCATAACTAACTCTAAAATATGATTTGGCGCCATCATAAGTTTTATCAACAAAAACTGACCATTCACTTAATGAAAATAAACTTAACTCAGGCAAAACAAAATTATCACTTAAATCATACTTTTCAAAAAATTCTTGGCCCATAAATAAATTGTTATTAAACAAATCAAAGGCATACCAACTGTTGCCAAACTTAACAAAGTTTACTGAAACGTTTGTAACTTTTGAGCCATAATAATAACCCTTTGCAACTAAACAATCAAAACCAAGCGAGTTGCAAACAATTTTAAATGCAAGCGCAAACCCAAGGCTTGTTTTGTTAGACGAAAATAAATCATAAAGCGGACTATTTTTTGAAACAAAATCGCTATCAATATCACTAAAATTTTCAATAATTTTTTCAAGCGCTTTATAGCCCGTTGACCCACTAACATTAGCAAGATGATCTAATTTATAAAACAAACTTCCGGCTTGATTTTTGTTTAAATTTTCAGAAATTATAGTTTCATTAAAGTTATCAATTAAATAATTTTTAGATCTTGATGAGCCAATTT
>JAILMD010000028.1 GCA_024692805.1 bacterium
AAGCGTTGCAGTGTCACCTGCTGAAGCTATAATAACATCAGGGTTAGCTGAGTCATTAACCCCAGCCCACTTCCACTCGCTTACCCCTAGGGCACAATGCTTCTTTGCTTCGTTAATGTTAAGCCATTGAAAACTTGGCTGTTTTGATGCAACAATAACATTAACATAATTTTTGCTTCTTGATACGTGATCAAAACAAGAAAGCAAGCAGTTAGTGTCAGGTGGTAAATAAATTCTTGCAACATCTGGCTTCTTATTTGCAATATGATCTAAGAATCCTGGGTCTTGATGGGTAAAACCATTATGGTCTTGTTGCCAAACGTTACTCGTTAAAATTAAGTTCAACGACGAAATTGGCGCCCTCCAAGGAATTTCGTTACACATTTTGAGCCATTTAGCGTGTTGACTAATCATACTGTCAACAACCCTTAAAAACGCCTCATAACTATTAAACATACCATGTCTTCCGGTTAAAATATAACCTTCAAGCATTCCTTCACAAAGATGCTCTGAAAGAAAACTATCAACAACCCTTCCTGTTGGGCTAAGCAACTCGTCAGTTTTAATAATTTCGGCGTTAAAGGCCCTTTGTTCGCCCTCAAAAACCTTATAAAGCCTATTGCTCATTGCTTCATCAGGGCTAAAAATTCTATAATTCTTATTCTTTTTGTTTAGTTTAAAGATATCTCTTATAAAGCCGCCAAGTTCAAGCATGTCTTGGGCTTTAATTGTTCCATGACCACTAAACTTAACAGCATAATCTTCAAAATTAGGTAAATTAAGTTCTTTTAAAATTCTCCCACCATTAGCATAAGCGCTTTCAGTTATCCTTTTGCCTGACTTTGGAATAATGCTAGCATAATTCTTGTTAAGCTTATAGTTTTTATCGAATAATTCTTCAGGGTGATAACTAAGGAGCCAATTTTCAAGAAGATTTAAATGTTCTTCAGAATTTATAACTAAAGGGACTTGATGGGCTCTAAAACTATTTTCAATAATTTTTCCATCAACAACTTTAGGGCAAGTCCACCCCTTTGGAGTTTTTAAAATAATCATTGGGTTAGGTTGTCTTATTCCTGTTTGTTTAAAGATAACCCTATTTTTCATTATTGTTTCAATGCAAAAATCCATAGCCTCGGCCATAGTTAAATGCAGGTTTTTAGTGCTGTTTCCTTCAACAAAAACAGGAAGGTAACCATAACCTTCAAAAAGTTTTCTAAGCTCTGTTTTGCTCATTCTTGCTAGAATTGTTGGGTTGCTAATTTTATAGCCATTTAAATGAAGAATTGGTAAAACTGCGCCATCAGTTAATTGATTAATTAATTTATTAGCATGCCAACTAGTTGCAAGAGGGCCGGTTTCGGCTTCACCATCACCAACAACACAAGTTGCAATAAGGTTAGGATTATCTAGAACTGCACCATAAGCGTGCGCAAGGCTATAACCAAGTTCCCCACCTTCATGAATTGAACCAGGAGTTTCTGGAACACAATGAGACCCTATTCCACCAGGGAAAGAAAATTGTTTAAAAAATCTTGCCATTCCATCGTGAGTTTGGCTGATAGTTGGATAATACTTTGAATAAACACCTTCAAGGTAAGAATTTGACGTCAAAAAATTACCGCCATGCCCTGGGCCAGAAATATAGATCATATCAACATCATATTTTTGGATAACCCTGTTGCAATGGGCATAAATGAAATTTTGACCAGGAACAGTTCCCCAATGACCAACTAATTTTGATTTAATATCATCTAAACAAAGTTTGTGATCTCTTAAAAGCGGATTATCTTTTAGATAAAGTTGGCCAACTGAAAGATAGTTGGCTGCTCTAAAATATCCGTTTAAATTTTCTAAATAATCACTAGATAAAAATTTATCCATATTTCCCACCTAATTATTCACTAATATTATACTTTAAAACAAATAATGGTGTCAAACAATAGTAAATAAAAAAACGCCAATTGGCGTTTTAATTAAAATGAAAGTTTTTCTTGTTCATCTTCAATGTCTTTAGAGATGTTAATTAATCTGTAATTAACATCTTCCTTTAGCTTTCTTCCTGAAAGATTATATTTGCTTGGAAGTTTTTCACAACAGAAAATTTTAACATTTTCAGGCATTTGCATAAACATATATTCGTTTACTGCCCTAGAAAGATATTCATTATCAGTTTTATCAAAGAAAAAATTAATTTCAAAAGGAGGCATCAAAATAAGTAATTGTTCTGTTTCTTCTTGTTTTGGGCACTTTTTATAAAACTCGTTAAAATAACCTTTTATTCTAAAAAATTTTTCTAAGTTTAAATCAATTTCATCAGCCTTTTCATTTTCACCTATTCTTCTTAATGCCTTTGATGAAACTAATGAAGCAATTATACTTTGAGCAAGGGCAAGTTTAAAAAGATAACCTATTCCCTTTGTTCTTTCATTAAAAATATCGCTTAGTGATTTATCAATAACAACATTTAAAGCTTTAACGTTATCAAATTCAACTTTAAAGCAATTAGGAGCAAGCCACATCAAATCTTCAGGGCAATTTTCAAAAACCAAGTTTTCTTTAAATTTACCACTCATTAGATATTTTTCAATAAAACTGCTGTCAATTAACATAAAAAGCTCCTATGTTTTATCTTTATTAAAACACAAAATCCCTAATAGTAGGGATTTTATGTGGTGGGAGGTGGTGGATTCGAACCACCGAAGTCGGAGACAACGGATTTACAGTCCGCCCCATTTGGCCGCTCTGGAAACCTCCCTTATTAAATTAAAAAACCAACTATTACATTGGTTTTTTGGAGCCGGTGGTCGGAATCGAACCAACAACCGTCTGATTACAAGTCAGATGCTCTACCATTGAGCCACACCGGCATTTTCCCATTTCGCCTTTGCTCTAACCCCGCTCGGCGACATTCTATACGAAAATTCAATTCCTTTTTGGCTAAACCCATCAAACAAGAACGGAACCCGCAGGAAACCCTAGCGGGCAACCTTGTTTTCGATTTTAGCTCAAAAATCTAAATGAATTTTCTGCTATATTCACAAGCATAAACTAATTAATTAATTTATGCTGTTGGTTAGCTAAATATGGTGCCGCGGGGCGGAATCGAACCACCGACACGGGGATTTTCAGTCCCCTGCTCTACCGACTGAGCTACCGAGGCAAATTGGCGACTCGTAGCGGACTTGAACCGCTGACCTCCCGCGTGACAGGCGGGCGTTCTAACCAGCTGAACTAACGAGCCAAATTTATTTTGGTGGGCCCTCACGGACTTGAACCGTGGACCGACCGGTTATGAGCCGGTTGCTCTAACCAACTGAGCTAAAGGCCCACACCACCAAAGCGATATAATATTGAAAATGGTCGGGGTGAAGAGACTCGAACTCCCGGCCCCACGGACCCAAACCGTGTGCGCTACCAAACTGCGCTACACCCCGATTGTATTATATCGACTTGATTATAATACAATAAAAAGTTATAATTGTCAATTAATTTTGATAAAAAAGTTTTATAAATTTATTTAGTTAAACTTTCTTTTTCTTCTCTTATTTTTTCAATTAATTGTGCAACTTGTTTCCAATCATTAGCCCTATTACAACCTTTTGGTATTTTTGTTAAGTTTTTATTATGCGGAGCAGTAACCAATATTGTTGGAATGCCTAGTTTGCTAAAATCAGAACAAACGTCAACGCTGTCATCAATAAACAAATCAACTTTATTATTTAAAGCAGGTTCAATTTTCTTATGGTCACGACAAATTAATTTATCATACTCAATGCCACGCTGTTTCATCCATTTATGAGTTATAACATAAGGATTATGATTAAGCATATGTGTTTCACCTCGTGCTGAGATAAATATGAATTTATCGCCTTTTTCCCTTAGTAAATGAATAATTTTATCACAATCTTTTTTAATAGGAGTGTTAGCTAAAAGCTCTGGGCCAAAGGTGTCATAAAAATCCCAACAAGCGCTGTCTTTAAAACCATATCTAGCCAAAATAAAGAATTCGTTAGGCTTAACGATTTGGCCATTAAAATTTATTGATTTAAAAAACTCATTAACATATTTACTCTCTAATTCTTCCGAATCAGTTATGGTGTGATCAATGTCGCAACCAATTATCATTAGCATTCTCCTTAGTCAATCCCAAGATATTCATTATAAGTTGTTTCTTTATCGTAAACCTTAGTTTTATCAATAACAATAATTCTATTAGCTACCGTTTGCAATAATTCGTGGTCGTGAGTGTTAAAAAGCATTGGGCTTTTATAGTTTATCATTCCCTTGTTGAGAGCAGTTATGCTTTCAAGGTCAAGGTGGTTAGTTGGCTCATCTAAAATTAAAACGTTACCCGCTTTAAGCATTGCCCTAGCAAGCATGCACCTAACTTTTTCACCACCGCTTAAAACTTTGGCTTTCTTATTTCCTTCTTCACCTGTAAAGAGCATTCTTCCTAGCCAACCCCTAAGGTAAGTTTGGTCTTTTTCTTTACTAAATTGAGCAAGCCAATCAACAAGGCTAAGATCACAATTTTCAAAGTAACTATCGTTATTTTCAGGAAGATAACTAACAGTAGTAGTGTTTCCCCATCTAAACTCACCACTGTCGGCTTTTTCTTCACCAACTAAAACTTTATAAAGCATTGTTACAACATTTGCCTTATCGCAAAGGAAAGCGATTTTATCTTCTTTGTTAACAACAAATGAAAGGTTTTCAAAATAGCCTTTTTTTGTTAATTTTTCAACTCTTAAAACCTCATTACCAACTTCACGTTCAGGCCTAAAATCAATATAAGGATATTTTCTGCTTGAAGGCTTAATATCAATAAATGTTAGTTTTTCAAGTTCTTTTTTGCGGCTTGTTGCCTGTTTTGATTTACTAGCATTAGCGCTAAACCTAGCAATAAACTCTTGAAGCTCTTTTGCCCTTTGCTCACTCTTTTTGTTTTGTTCTTTCGCTTGACGCGCAAGAAGTTGGCTTGTTTCATACCAAAAGTCATAGTTTCCTACATACATTTGAATTTTGCCAAAGTCAATATCGCAAATATGCGTGCAAATTTTATTAAGAAAATATCTGTTATGTGAAACAACAATAACAGTATTAGGAAAATCAAGTAAATAGTTTTCAAGCCAGTTAGCAGTTTGAGCGTCAAGGTTGTTGGTTGGCTCGTCGAGAATTAAGATATCTGGGTTCATAAATAGCGCCTTAGCAAGCAAAACCTTAACCTTAACTTTTGGCTCAACGTCACGCATTAAAGTATAGTAAAC
>JAILMD010000034.1 GCA_024692805.1 bacterium
TTAAATATTTTCCTCCAATTCTTGGTCTTGATATTGTTTCTGATGATCCAACGTCTGTTAAATCAAAATTAAAGTTTTATAAAGAATATTTTAAGTTAAGTGATGGTGAGTTATCTAGGTTAATTGAAAGACAACCTCAGGTTCTTGGGTTTAATATTTTGTCAAATGAGCCAAATTCAATAAAATCAAAAATGAAGTTTTATCAAGAAGAATTGGGCCTAACTGAAGAAGAAGTTAAAAAAGCAATTAAAACCTATCCTTCAATTTTAAGTTATGATATTGTTTCTGATAGCCCTAAATCAGTTAAAGGAAAAATTAGGTTTTATAAAGAAACGTTAAAACTTGATGATGAAGAAGTTAGAAAAATGTTAAGGGCTTTTCCGTCATTATTAAATTTTGATACTGTTTCTGATGAGCCAACGTCAATTAAATCAAAATTAAAATTCTTCAAAGAATTTTTAAAATTAACTGATGACGAGTTGTCTTCAATTATTATAAGAATGCCAACAATGCTTAGTTATGATACTGTTTCTGATAGCCCAACAAGTCTTAAATCAAAGGTTAATTATTATAAGCAAGTTTTAAAGATTAATGATAGGCAATTATCAAAAATGATTAAACAAGCGCCAACATTTTTAGGGCTTGATACTTCTTCAAATGACCCAACAAGCGTAACGGCAAAATTAATTTATCTTTCAAGCATTGGTGTTAGCAATGAGCAAATCGCCAACAATCCTTTATTATTGCTTCACCCAACGCTTAAGATTAGGTTTAGATATGCTTTACTTTCTCAAATTGCTGATGATGAAAAAATCTTTAACAGCAAAAACTTAATGATTAACGAAAACAAAATGTATGCTAGGCTAGAATATTTAAAACAGCGCGAAGATATTAGCCAAATTCCAATGCATTTTATTTCAGCCGGCGAAGAAAAATTTACTAAAAGGTTTGGTGTTTCAAGCGAAGAATTAATGAAGATTTATCCGCTAAACGAAAACGTTATTGAAAGCGCTATCAATGATTTTAATAAACAACACAAAGATAAACAGATTTATTTAACTGAAGACGAAGAAAAAGCCTTAACAAAATAACGGGGGAATTATGAATAAAGAAATAATAGGGTTGCTTAAAAACCTAGAATTATTAGATGAAGAAATTGAAAGGTGCTTTATCGTTTGCCCTGGTCTTGAATTTTTAGATATTAATAAGGCGAAAGATTGTTTAATAACGTTAGTTAAAATGGGTTATCCTAAAGAAGACTTGGGGCTTTTGGTTGCGGCTAATCCATCAGTTCTTTTATTTAACCCAACAGATCTTGAAGCGAAACTTAAAAGTTTAGGCGACGTTAGCGAAACGCTAAAAGCAGATCCATTTATAATTTAAAAAAAGGATAAGGTTTGGTTTTATGGAATTATTAGAAAAAGATTTACCAATAAAGCAGGGCGATTTATATATTAAATATGATGATAAAGGAACCCCAGAATATGCGTTTAAAGCAAAGGACATGGCAGGATGTTTTATAAACATTGAAAAATTTTATTGCCTTAAAAAAAGCATGCCAGAAACTATTGTTTTGCCAAAACTAGATCCAACAAATATAAATGTTATTAAAGATGAATTTCATAAAAGCAATTTAGCATCATATATCACAGGTTGTGTTCAGATTGCTAGTTGGTGTTTTGAAGGTGTTAAAAATGCAACTGTTGTTGTGCCATACAACAATTCTGTTCGTTTAGGGTGGCAATGTTTTGATACGGATGCAAACATTAAATTTGTTGTTCCCGAAAACATAGGATTATTTAGGGTTGAAGAAAACTATACCGCTGGCCTTTATAGCGAGCAATTTAGGTGGACAATACTTGCCGATGAACGTCTTAAAGGCCCTTATAACTTATTTGGTAAAGAGTATCTTGTTAGGGAGCATTGCTCAGCCGCAGCCCTTGGCGAAAACTTTAGTGTTTCACATTCCCTAGATTCAAACGAAGAACTGGAAAAATAATAGGTCAGGGTGAAATAAAAAATAAAAAAGGCAGGCATAACGCCTGTTTTTTGTTTTTGCTTGCAAAGTTAAGTTTAATTAGTATAATTAAAGTATGAGCCAAAAATTTAAAGCGATTGTTGAAGAATTGTTTGATGAAGCGCAAAAGGGCGAAGTTGTTGTTAAAACAAAAGAAACACCTTGGCATTTTTTTGTTAAATTTAATACTAAAATTGAGCATAAAAACAGTGAAAAACAAGACGACAGCGTTCCTGTTTTAGAAATTCCAGATTATGATAGTTTTTTAGAAAAACTTGAAGAATATATTAATGTTGCTGGCAAGTTTTATGAAAATGAAAAGGGCTATTTAGAAATAATAGATAAGGGTCAATTTGCTAAAAAACTAATGTTAGATTTATTTGTTAATTGCGCTCCGGAAGATTTTTTAAGAATTGAAAATTATATTGCCTTGAAAACAAATATGCTTAATAAATCTCAGTTGTTTATGAATAATTTGGG
>JAILMD010000038.1 GCA_024692805.1 bacterium
TAGCGTCTGGGATTTTTGCTTTGTTAGGCGGAGATTTTTATGGGCAAAACAATACGGTTGTTCTTGACTTTGACGATTTCTTTTTACAAGAGGCGTTTTCATTTAAAAGCCAAGAAGATGAAATTAAATATGACAAACAACTTACAAAAGTTTATCAGCAATATATGTCAGAGAAATTTGGAAGACATTATAATGATATGAAAAGAGCACACTATCAAAAGCTTTATAAAGAAATTCGCAATGAAGAAAACGAACAACAAGAGAAAGAATTATGATTAGGTTTATTGACTGAAAATGTAATTTGGGGGCGTTAAAAGCGCTCCCGATTTTTATTTTAGAGAAGATTGTAACAAAAATAATTTTAAAAACAGTTGCATTTTCAAATTTTTATGATATAATATCTTCGTTTATTGTTTTTGGGTCATTAGCTCAGTTGGCAGAGCACTCGACTCTTAATCGAGGTGTCCGGGGTTCGAGCCCCCGATGACCCACCAAAAACTTAACTAGCATTGGCTAGTTTTTTTATTGAAAAAAGTAAGCCTAAAAAATATTTGTTTTGTTTATTAGATGTGGTATAATTACAAGGTATGAATGTTATAACCGGGAAATTTAAGGGAAGAAAATTAGAGAGCATTAAAAGCGAGCAAACTCGCCCAACTCTTGCGCGCGTTAAAGAAAGTATCTTTTGCGTTATCGATAGTGAAATAGGCGGAAAGGTTTGCCTTGATTTGTTTGCGGGCTCAGGCGCTTATGGAATTGAATGTTTAAGCAGGGGAGCAAAGTTCGTTTATTTTTGTGACCAAAATTCTGAATGTGAAAAGGTTATTAAGCGTAATTTAAAAAATGAACTTGATGATTGCAAGATAATAGTAAGCGACTATGTTGATGCTCTTTATATGATTAAAGAAAAGTTAGATTTGGTTTTTCTTGATCCGCCTTATGATTCAAATTTTGGGGAGAAAGCCCTTTATTTGCTTGCCAAAGAAAATAAACTAAACAATGGGGCAACAATCGTGTTTGAGCATAACAATAAAAAAGATTTGCAAACATTACCAAAGGGGTGTATAATAAGTAAAACTAAAAACTATGGCGACGTTGTCGTTGAGTTTATAAAGTTTGAGGTAGGTTATGGACGCTAATATTATTATTGCGCAACTTAAAGAAGAACTTATTAGCCAAAAAGGTTTCTTGTGGAATAAGAAAAATAAAGATAGCATTGCAAAATGTCTTAATATGCTTGATGAACTTAAAAACAATCTTCCAGCATCAATTCAAGAAGCCAGTTTTATTATAAGCCAAAAACAAAAGATTCTTAATTCTGCTCAAGAAACTGCTAATAAAATAATTCGTGACGCTGAAAGTAAGGCAAGCGAATTAGTTAATGAGCAGGCTATTTTGAAAGAAACAGAAGCCAAGGCTAATGAGGCGATTGAAAGCGCAAATAAAAGGTGCAACCAAATTTATTCTTCAACGCGTGATAACATTGACAAAATGCTTAAAGCTATTGAAGATTATTTGATTGACAACCTTAATGTTGTTAGAAACAATAGGGAAGAACTTGCGGGCGGAATTATATTAAACAACAAAAACAATCAGAATAAAAAACAATAAAAAAGAGCCAGACAAAATGCCTGGCTTTTTATATCTCAATTTGGTTTCGTGATTTATCAGTTAGTGATTTAAAAATGTTTTCTTTAATATTAGGATATTTATTTCTTAAATCTTCAAGCAAGGCCTTAATTTCGGCGCGTTTGCTTGATTTATCAGCAGGGCAAGGGTTTGTTACAACAGGCAAATCTTTGCTTTTCATTTTAACTTCATATTCGCTAAGGTAAAGTAATGGGCGAATAACAGTTATTCCCGTTCGTGTCATAAGCGATTTAGGGCTAAAAGTTGAAAACCTGCCTTCATAAATTAATGACAACATAAAGGTTTCAATCATATCGTCTTGATGATGGCCAAGGGCAAGTTTATTAGCGCCATATTTTTTTGCAGCGTCACAAAGCGCGCCCCTTCTCATTTTTGCGCAAAGTGAGCAAGGGTTTTTCTCTTTTCTTATATTAAAAACGATATCATAAATATCAGTTTTTTCAATATAATAGGGAATATCAAGTTTTTTACAAAATTCGCTAACCCCGCTAAAATCAAGACCTTTAATATTAGGGTCAATGGTTATTCCAATTAAGTTAAACTTAATTTTATTAAACTTTTGAAATTCCTTTAAGGCAAGCAAAAGAAGAAGGCTATCTTTTCCTCCGCTAACGCCAACGGCAACAGTGTCTCCGTCTTCAATGAGTTTCCATTGTAAAATGGCTTTGCTAACTTTACTAAGAACTTTTCGCATAACTATATTTTACATATTTCGCTGTTATTTTTCAAGAGTTTTTATTGAATATTAAACTTTAATTTAATTGACAACATTTTGCCCTAAGTTTATAATAAAATAAAGGATTATATTTAAAGGGTAAAACAAAACATTAATGAAAAAACTTTTTAGCATTTTATTTAGTCTTTTTATTATTGGGTTTATGCTTAGTGGTTGCGGAATTTCTGGGGGATCAGCAATTGCCGCCATTAAGTTTAGTAAGCCTGTTTTTTATGTTGATGTTAATTGTGCAACTAAACTTGATTATAAAGTTTATCCTTCAACTTCAAAAAACTATAGAGTTGGGTATACAACCAGCCAAGAAGGCGGTTTCTCGCTTAGTAATGGCGTTATAACAATAACAAACGCTATGAACTTTGAACCTGTTTTAGTTTCAATTCAAAGCGGAAGTTTAACTGATTCTTGTTATGTTGTTAGAAAAATTTATCCTTCTAAAACCGTTTTAGTTCATAGTAAAACGCCTGAAATAACTAATTACTCTCAAAGCAGTGTTTATACAACGCTTAACAGCGTAACTCTTGTTAGCGGAAACAGCACAACGTTTTCAATGATTGGCGATTTCACTTCTTACTTTAATCCTGAAACGGGAAGGGTTGAAAACTATAGCCTTAGCGACAGTAATAAATATCACGAAGTTAGTGGCGAGATATTTAGTTTTGAAATGGAAAGCAGTGACCCAACGGTTTGTTCTGTTAGCCAAGACAATAAGAATTTAATTGTTACTGCTGGCGATAAAGTTGGCTCAGCAATAATAACTGTTTATTTAATTGATTCAGATGGTAACAGGGTTGAATATGCTAGGAATTCTAATACCTATAAGAGTTATTCAAGAATTCAAATTAACGTTGTTCCAGCCTGCACTGATTCAAGATTAGTTGTTAACAACAACGTTGAAACAGGCGTTAAAGATGAAGATAATTCTTACCATTATAGCTTAGGAGTTACAACTATTGCTCCTAACGCAGTGCCAGAAGAATATAAACTTTATCTGCTTGACGAAAACTCAAATATTATTGAGAATTCAGCCGTTTATAATGAGGTTGTTTTAACCGGAATTGGTAATAATGTTGGCAATGCAACAATAACAAAAGAATATATTGCAAACGCCAGCAATGAGCCAAACTATCTAAAGATTTCGATAACTAATAATAGCGGGGAAGGCATAACTTTTAACTCAACAGATAAGATTGTTATTTCAGGGTCAAACTTGGCATAAAAAAACAGCTCCTGACGGTACATTCCGAAAGGAGCCTTATTGATTTCTTATCATTTTTTTATGGTAAACTTTCCGAACACACTGTCAGAAGCTTCAATGATCTCGGGTTTGACCTTCTTTTGCAGGATATCCCA
>JAILMD010000052.1 GCA_024692805.1 bacterium
TGTTATATTCTTATTTTGAATATTTCTTAAAAATCTATCAAGATTAAGCCCAAAAACCTTAACTCTAACTTGCCCCATAACTAATTTTCCTCAATATTGATAGAGTTAATTTCACCGCTAATTCCCAACTCTTTAGGCGCCAGCGTTGCAATTTTTAAGCCTTCCCCTAAAACAACAATGTGGCGTTTTTTTGAAAGATTAATTATAACTTCATTATCTAAAAACTTTTCAATTTTATAGTTTCCGCTAAAAGCAAAACATTTCCCTCCACCACACGAAAAAACGTAATCACTATTTAAATTATCAACAAGGCAAATTTCCCCTAACGCGTCATAAATTTTCATACTTAAATTTATGCATAAAAAAAGTGCGTTATGAAACGCACTTTAAATATCACCATCGTCAAAAATATCTGGCCTTGTGTTAACTGATTGGCCAACAATCATATTGCTTCCGAAAAGCGGTCTAGAACTAACCTGACCTGAAACGCTGCCAGCACCAAGCCTTGAAGTCCTCAACCCATTATCTAACCTGTTGCCCCTAAATAGCCTTTCATTTCTAACCGTTGACCTGTTGCCCATAATGTTAGCAATAACGTCTTCATCAAAGTCATCATCAAATTGGCTAAGGTCAATATCTTTAATAGGATGCATGTTTGTTGCTTCATCAGCCCAAGGATCAAAATTAGGATCTTTCATACTTCCGCTTGATGATCTTGCCCCAACGCCATAACCATAATAGTTTCTGTCGCTCGCCCCTTCATTAAATTGAGGTGGAAATTCAACAGGTTTCTCAATTCTTGCCTCGTTAGAATCTGCCATCCCATTTTTGCGTCTAATTTCAGCAATTCGTCTTTCTATTTCTTTATCAATTTCGTCTTCATCATCAACAGGGCTCTCAACGCTTTCTTCTTTTTGTCCTAAAACATATTTATTATAAAGGTCTTCTTTTTCCTTCTCAATTAATTCGTTTTGGTCAACCTCTTTAACGCTTTCGCCACTCTCATCAGTAAAAACCGGAACAACTTGTGAATTGTCTTTAGTGTTTTTAACCTTAGGTTCTTTTTCTATTTTAACTTTTTTAGGTTTTTCTTCTTTGACTAAAACATAGTTTTCGTCGCTAAAATCGCTTGGTTTTGCCTTAACTTTTTCCTTTTTTGGCGCAGGCGTAAAACTGTTTGCTTTAACAAGTGCCCAAAGACAAAACGCAACAAAAACTAAACCAATGCCAATGAATAAATATTCCATTTTGCCTCCTTATGATTTAGGCCTGTTTTTTTCTTCCTTTGCTATTTGCTTTCTCATTTCAGTATCGGCTTGCAAGTTTTTAAGCTTGTAATAATCCATCATATTCATTTTGCCTTCATTAAGCGCCTTTGCCATTGCTTTAGGAACATCAGCTTCAGCCCTTAAAAGTTCGGCTTGCATCTCTTGAACTTTAGCCTTCATTTCTTGTTCTTGGGCAACAGCCATGCTCTTTCTTTCTTCGGCCTTTGCTTCGCTAATTTTCTTTTGGGCAATAGCTTTGTCAATGTTAAGCCTAGCGCCAACATTAACGCCAACATCAATATCTGCTATATCAATTGAAAGAATTTCAAAAGCCGTTCCGTTATCAAGCCCCTTAGCAAGAACGGTTGCACTAATAAGGTCAGGGTTTTCAAGAACTATCTTATGAGTGTCGGCTGAGCCAACGGTTGTGACAATTCCTTCACCAACCCTCGCAATAATTGTGTCTTCGCCAGCACCACTAATTTGCCTATGAATATTGCTAGTTACAGTAACTTTTGCCTTAACTTTAAGTTCAACACCATCTTTAGCAACAGCGCTAATTAAAGGCGTTTCAATAACTCTTGGAACAACGCTTGTTCTTATTGCTTCATAAATATCACGCCCAGCAAGGTCAATGGCTTTTGCTGTTTGAAAGTTAAGGTCAATATTTGCTGAATGAGCGCTAATTAACGCCTTAACAACTCTTTCAACATTTCCCCCAGCAAGATAATGAGTTTCAAGGTCATCAATTGAAAGATTAAGACCGGCTTTTCTTGCTGAAATATAACTTAAAACAATATCTTGAAGTTTAACTTTTCTTATCTTCATTCCGATAAGTCGGCCCATTGAAACATGAGCCCCACTAACCAAGGCTCTAAACCAAATTTTCAAAGGAACCATAATAAATAAAACAATTAAAAGAGCAAGAACTAAGGCTCCAGCAAGACTTAAAGCAACAATTCCGCCAGCGCTCATTGCTAATAAACTTAAATTAACGTTCATGTTAACTCCTCCGTTTGAATTAATTTTACCACATTAAATTTAAGTTTTCAATATTCGATTTAAAATATCTAACTATTTCTTATATAAGTCAACAATGATAATATTGTTTTCAATTTTTGTTACGCTAACTGCCGTGTTTTTTTCAATTAGTTTACCATCAGAAGATGCTTCATAAATTTTTTCATCAATCATAACCCTTCCTGATGGCTCAAGGTCAGTTACGCTAACCCCATTTTTACCAACAAGTTCATCAAGGTTTTCAGTTAAAATTTCACTCTTTTTTACTTTACTTTGATTAACCAAAATTAGTTGCCTGATTATTATTGCAAAAAGTGCAACAACAACCGCTAAGAAAATTGTTATTCCAAGGTAAGCAAAAACATAACCAACTGAAAGTGGCGTTTTTATTATTCTAACAAAAAATGAAAGCCCAACAGAAATTATTCCACAAACTCCAAAAACTCCAAAGCCGGGAACAAAAACTTCAATAACCAACAAGATTAAGCCAAGAGATAAGAAGATTATTGTAAAAACTTCCATATTGGTAAAAAACGTGTTTATTATTTCTCCCATAATTTCCCCCCTAAACTTTTAAAAACTCATTTGATCTTGCGCCATAAAACAAATATTGTTGCGCATATCCAGCATTTTGTTTAAACCTATCAACAAAAAATTTAGCAATCATTGGCCTTGTTTTTTCGCCCTGGTAATAAAACTTTTCATAAACTTTCTCAACCCACGTATCAACCGGGAAACAATCCATTCTCGAAAAGCCAAATAATAAAATACAATCGGCAACTTTCGGCCCAATTCCAGGAAGCGAAATAAGCCAATTTCTAAGCTCATTTGTTTCTAGTTTCATTTTATCAGAAATAAGGTCATGTGTCAAAACTCTTGATAGTTTAAAAAGATATTTATCTCGATAGCCTGCCCCAAGGCTTGAATAAGCTTCAAGCGGAAGTTCTTTTAACACTTCAAGCGTTGGAAAAGCGTAAAACCCATCACACTTTTTACCAAACTTACAAAGGTTTTCAATTATTTTTTTAATTCGAGGAATGTTATTATTTGCGCTTATAACAAATGAAAACATAACTTCAACAATATCGTTTTTACAAATCCTAATCCCTTCTCCAAATGGTATTGCTTTATTCAAAATTTCGTCATTTGTAAGGTCATTTTTAATCTTTTCATAATCTGTTTCTAAATCAAAAAATTTAACGAAATATTCAGGATTTGATGAAATTATCTCAATTTTGTCACTTTTTTCAATAATTTTTGCAGTTTTATCACTTGAATAAACTTGTGAACAATCATCACAAATAGAGAATCTAAACATTTGCCCACACTCTAAAATTTGGCGTGAATCAAACTCTTTAACTTTAGGTAAAATTATTCTATCCTTCTTAACTTCAAAATTCATAATCCCTCAACTTATTTGATTTAATTTCAAAAATATTATATCATAATAAAAGGAGTTTGTCATATGCTTTTTATATTTTCAAAATTTAAAGGAGCCCATTGGCAAAATTATTCAGAAGGAAAACGTCTGAAAATTTTGCAAGCCCTTGAAAATAAAATGGCGCGAAAACAACACAGGCCTAAGGTTCAAGTTAGGGTTTACCCTGAGCCTGAATGGAACAACTTTGGTGTTTTCATTTCAGAAAACGGCGAGCAAACACTTTTTATTCGCCAAGACTTAATTGAGAATAATGATTATCGATTCTTTGCCCTTGAAACAATAATTCACGAAGGGCGCCACGCTTATCAATTCTATATTGTTAAAAACAAGAAATTACATTTTTATAACTTTAAAGAAAAAGCCTGGAAGCGCAATTGGGAGGGCTATATTCTAAGCGAAGAAAGCAATGTTGATTATAATATGCAGGCAATCGAGCGTGACGCCCAAAGTTATTCAATTAACTTTTTAAAAAAGATTGCATATAAATATAGTGGCGAACGAGCCTTTCAATTCACTTTTAAGGCAATAAAAAAACGCTATGAAGAAAGCGAATTTGAGGCACGAAAAACTTATGGCCTATTCTATAAAAGAAAAATAAACAAAAAAATAAACGCTAAGAAAAACTCTTAGCGTTTTTATTATTCTATTTTTCCCTTCCGCCGTCTTCTTCAGGGTCACCGCTTTGCGCATTAACGTCACCATCTTGAGCAGAAGCCCCATCAGGCTTTTCAGTATTGACGTTAATTTTTTCTGCTTCTGTTTCGGCCCTTATTGCAGCCATCGCAGCATCTAATTCAGCATCACTTATTTGATTAGCGCCATTATGATATTCTTGTTCTTCTCTATCAGCGTTTTCTTCTTTCTCTTCAGTTGTTTCTTCAGATGATTCTTCTTCAGCTGGTTCTTCAGTTATCTTTTCTTCTTCAGGCATTGTTTCTTCCTGCTTTATAGCGCTATTAACAATGTCTTTATAATCCCCTTGACTTGAAACTTGAGGCTCAATAACTTCTTGCTCCTCAGGTGGAACAAAAACAGGTATTGTTTCATCATTTTTAGGTTGTTCTTCGCCCCTAATTATTTCTCCATATTCATTAAATCTTGGTTCTTGTTGTAAAGTAGTTTCTGTTTTAACAGTAGGCGCGTTATCAAAGAAATGAGAAGTTCTTTCTTCAGGTTGGTTTTCTTCAACCTCAGGCATAACAACTGAAATCCCCTTCATTGCGTTAACTTCATCAACAACTTTATCGCCTTCTTTTGTTGCTTCAGGAGCTTCAAGAACTTCGCCTTTTTCAGCCTTTTTAAATTCTTCATCAACTATAGCAGCCGCTAAATCTGGCATCATTTCTTCAGGAACACCCCTTCCAATCATATTATCTGATGAAGTATTATATTTAAATTCTTCGCCACTTGTTGCTTTTTGATAAATCACACCTATATCAGCAACAGCTTCATCACAAACTTTTTTATAACCATACATTCTTGCTAATTCATTTGGAGTAAATTTGCTCATAATTTTTCCTCAATCTAATTATATTATAAGGTAAAATTATTGTCAACAAAAAGTTATTAAGCAAATAAAAAAAGGCGCTTTCGCGCCGGTTTTATTTAAACTATTCAGTAACAACTGAAACTTGTTGTTTATCTTTCTTATATTGTTCAAATTTAACAACACCATCAGCTGTTGCAAAAAGTGTGTCATCTTTAGCAATCATAACGTTTTTGCCTGGGTGGAACTTACTTCCTCTTTGGCGAACTAAGATGTTACCAGCAACAACTTTTTCTCCGCCAAATTTCTTAACGCCAAGACGTTGCGCATTACTATCACGACCGTTCTTAGTTGAACCGCCACCTTTCTTATGAGCGAATAGTTGAATCTTAATAAACATACTATTTTACCTCCAAATCAATAAAATCAGAAAATCCTTCGTGAAGATCACTTATTCCGCAAAGCATTGTTTCAAGAATTGCTTTGACTTTAATAAGCGTTTCTCCAGATAGGTCAATTGGAACATTAAACTTTATATAGCCTCGTTTTTCGTCGCGCTCAAGGTTAACATCAATTTTAGCAACACCAACAAGCCCCAAAACCGCTGTTTGAACTATGCTTGAAAGTGAAGCGCAAACGATATCTTCGCCATAAACGCCATACTCAGTGTGTCCGTCACACTCAACTTGGGTTATATTTCCGTTTGTTTTTGTTATCTTAACTTTTGTCATAATTAACCAATTGAAACTACCATCAATTTAGTGTAAGGTTGACGGTGACCTTGTCTTTTGCGTTCGTTCTTTTTAGCCTTATATTTGAAAACAACAACTTTGTCTTCTTTGCCATGCTCTAAAACTTCGCAAACAACTTTAGTGTCTTTAACAACTGGTGAACCAACACTAACTTTTTTATCGCCAGCAACAAGCATTGCATCAAATTCAACTTTGTCGCCAACATTAGCATCAATCTTTTCAGTTAAAAACCATTTTCCAGCTTCAACTTTATGTTGTTTTCCACCAACTTCAATAATTGCGTACATGATATTTCCTCCTCTTCTCCAGTCTCACTGCACTAGGTGAAAGCACGCTTTTCTTAGTTACCCTTCGCATGTGGCACGCTAGTATAATACCACACAATTTAGGCTTTGTCAACGGTATTTATAATATTATATATACTAACTTTAAGCGCCTTTTCGAGTGATAAATCAGCAAACCCATTAATATAAAGTTGAGATATTCTTTCTTCAGTTAAAACCCCTAGCCTATTAAAACTATTATCAACAACAACTATTTCGCTATAAACGCTAGGCGAAAGTTTGAAATAGGCTTTAGAAAGTTTTTGGTATTTTTGAAGCATAACGCGTCTAATCATTAACCCATTATTAATTTTCTTCTTTTTATTAGCAATAAAATTAATTCGCTCATAAGAAGTTAGTTTATCATCATTAAACGCGCTAGCAATAAGCATAACACTAATAAACCCAAGCGTTAAGTTAACGCAATAAAAAAGCGTTATCAAGAAAACAACAAAACAAATAATTCCAAAACAAAGCGTTGCCTTGTTCATTACCCTTGATGCAATTTCTCGATTATGATTAATCGAAAAAAGCGATAAAATAACTCGCCCACCATCAAGCGGGAAAATTGGAATAAGATTAAACACCCCACAAACGAAATTAGCAACAGCAAAGTCAGCAGTAAAAAAATAGCTCTCAGGAAAAAGCCACCAAATTGAAACAATTAAAAACCCACAAGCCAAATTAAAAAGTGGCCCAGCAAGCGCAATAATAATTTCATCTTTAAAGTAAAAATCGTTTTTGCCAGCAATCAAAACCGCGCCATAAGGCATCAGTTTTATTTTAGTTAATTTATAACCCAACTTTCTTGCAATAATAAAATGCGCAAACTCGTGAAGCAAAGCAACAAGAGTATAAATAAACCATAAAACAAACCTTCCTGAAAAAACCATAAACAAGCAAAGTAATAAAAATAATGGATGAATTGTAATTGAACTTTTTTGCAGTTTTCTTATATAATTTTTAAATTTTTTAAATATTTTGCAGTTTTGTTTACATTTTTGCGGTTTATTTTGGCAATTAAAATTATCTATTATATTACGCATAACACTTTAAAACAGCGATAGTTTCCCGTTTTCAACTTTAATTTTATCATAAACCAAGTCGTTATAAAGTATGGTTACTGTTATTAAACTTGAGTTAGAAATTCCAACTTCTTCGCCTTTTTTAACCTGCTGATTAACCTTAACCCCAACATTGTCTAACCCCGAATAAACAATTTTTATTGAATAACTACAATCAAAAGTTATATTTCTTTTAAGGTCAGAATCGTTAACTAAACTAACTATTGCATCATAACAAGCCCTGACTATAACATCACCATTTCCACTAACAACAATACTTCCGTTATCACCCTGGCAAAGCTCAGCGTTTTCAAAAGGAAGGCAATAATCAACACTAAACGAACTTAAAACCTCACTTGCCCCACCATTAATGTTATCAACGAATTTTAACTTTCCAATATTTTCATTTGGTGACCAACTTGTAATAATGTTTTTAATGCTATAACTAAAACCAAAATCAAAATAAGTTATTGCGTAAAAGCTAAATAGTGAAAAACTTAATAAAACAAAAGTAAAAAGAGTTTGAACTCTTTTTGAGAAAAAGTTAATTTTTTTTAACTTATTTTTCATATTAAATTTTATGTTGATTTATTTGTTTTATAACCTTACTGATAACAATAAATGTCGCTTGCCTTGCCGAAAATATTTATTGAATAATCATTATTCTCAACTTTTATATCAACGTTTAAATCTCCATCAAGTTTAAAATATGATGAGAAAACTTTAATTAAATCTGCTTTAAAGGCTTCACTTAGTTTGTCTTTTTTATCAAACTTATCCATTGTTAAAATCAAGTTAAGCCTGTTTTCTATTCTTTCATTTAAACTCATTTTATGCTCGGGCTTTAAGTTTTCTTCTTAAAGCGCCTATAACCCCCTTGAATTTGTAAGTATAGTCAACGCAAAACGAAGTGTTTTTTAAAATGTTTTTTGCTAAAATCATAAAAGCATTTTTAACTTCAAGAGAAGTGTTATAAACGCTTTTGATACTTGAATAAACGCTAATGGCCTCATATTCTGGCATAACCCCAATAAGTTTTAGGCCAAGCGTTTTAGCAATTTGCTTTTCATCAAAACTTTTTCCACCTAAAACAAGATCTCCCCTAACTTTATTAACTATAACGCCGGCCTGTTTTTTAAGTTTAAAAACCTCGCTAGCAACCTTGCTCGCATCTCTTATTGCGCAAATATTAGGCGTTGAAACAACAATTATTTCACTAACAATATTAACAATAAACTTAAAATCTTGCCCCATTCCTGCTGAACAATCAATTAAAACATATTCAAAAACTTCGCCGAGTTTTGTTATAACTTCTTTAAGCAAGCTTCGATCAACACTATCAAATGATAATGCTTTATGAGTTGAAAGATAATAAAGCCCATCAAACTCGCTATCAGGAACAAGCGTTTGCCTTAACCTGCTTCGCCCAGCAAAATAATCAGTTAAATCATAAACAACGTTTGTTTCAATCCCAAGCATCAAATCAAGGTTATTTAAGCCAAAATCAAAGTCAACCAAACAAACACTTTTATTAAGATTTGCTAATGCTTTACCAATTCCTGCGGTTATGCAACTTTTACCAACTCCGCCTTTACCGCTAACAAAACCAATAATTCTTCCCATAAAACAATTCCTTAACTTTATTTTAAGCCAAGGAATTAAAAAACTGAAAAATAAAAAAGACATAACTTATCAAATTATGTCTTCTATTAAAAATTTTTAACTAAATGTTAACTAAAATATGCTTTAAGGTTTGTGGGCTATCTAATAACTTTGATGCCCCAACCATTTCAACATCTTCAGCATCAATATATGACCTAACATTAATTCCAAGTTTTGTTTTAAAGAATTTCTCAATTCCAACCATTTTACTATCGCCACCAACAAGCGCAATAACATTTCTTGAAACTTCGTTATTAACTTCT
>JAILMD010000040.1 GCA_024692805.1 bacterium
ATAAAGCAAGATAAAACCAATTTCCAACTTAACTTTTTATTCAACCCTGTTGCCTTAAAAAAGTTCTTCTTCCCTGTTTTTGAAATAATCAAAACACAAACAACAAAAACAAGTTCAATTAACAAACTTAAAATTTCACTAAATATTTTATTATAAACAACACCACTTGAAATTAAAAACCTAGCTATATAAATAACAAAAAACTGCAAAACAATAAACAGCAAAACGCCGAAGCCTGACTCAGCATCGGTAAAATAATGAAAGTTTTTTCTATCTAACGCTTTTTTTGAAAAAGGCTCCATTACGTCTCCTTAATATAAAAATTGTTCCCACATTTGTCTTGATATGTTAGCCTTAAAAAAACATCTTTTTCGGGCTCAAGCATAGCGTTTGCTAGCGCATTTGAAACTGTTCCATAAGCAAGCGCTGGCGTGTTATTATGTTCACTTAGGTGCGCAAGCGCAAAATATTTTGTTCCGCTTAAGGCAAGTTTTATTGTTGCTTCAGCGCATTGAATATTAGATAAGTGGCCAGTGTTGCCCCTAATTCTTGCCTTTAAAATTGGAGGGTACGGCCCATTTTTTAACATTTCTTCATCATGGTTTGATTCAATGAAAACGAGTTTTGAGCCTGTTAGCATATTTAAAACTTCGCTTGAAACATACCCAAGGTCAGTTGCATAGCCAAACTTAGCCTTACCGCAAGTAAAAGTAAAACCTTGGCAGTTTATGCTATCGTGACTGACGGCAAAAGGCGTAACAACTAAATCACCTATTTTAAACGGCATATCGCCAAAAACCATTTCAAGAATGTTATCAACCTGACTATGCAAAACCGGCCAAACTAAAGCGTGAGCATAAACTTTAATTTTATGTTTTGAAATAATGCTTTTTAAGCCCTTTATATGATCGCTATGCTCGTGAGTTATAACAATAGCATCAATTTCATCTAAACTAACCCCCGCCTCATTAAGCCTATTAGTTAATTCTCTTATTCCAAAACCGCAATCTAATAAAACCTTAGTTTTACCGGTTTCGATAAGTGTGCTATTGCCTTTACTTCCGCTTCCTAAATTTTTAACTCGCATAGTTTGATTATATCACTATTTTTTCTTTAAGTAAACTTATTAGATATCAAGATAACTTTGCCCATTAAGATATTTTGTTAAAATTTCTTCAATCGTTTTTTTACTTGACCCAAAAGCATCACAAAACTTCTCTGCATTAACCTTTCCAAACTTGTTTGTTTTATATAATTTATTGAGCCCTTTTAAGAAGCGTTTTTGCCCGATAGTTTGGCGCATTTCGTTAAACATTATCGCCCCTTTAACGTAAACCATATAAGTATATTCATATTCGCTTGAATAATCGCAAACCGGCATATTCATTTTTCGGTTAACAAAAATGTTAATCGTGTTAAAAACCTCTAAATAAAGATTATACCCCGCCGCCGCATCTTCAATTAAAGTTTCCATATTAACGCCATACTTTGGGTGCTGATCAAAGAAAAGAAAGGTTGAAAATTCGCTAAGTCCCTCATCAAACCACGCATCAACAACTTGGTTGTTTCCACAAACTCCATACCACCATTGATGTGCAATTTCGTGAACTATAACTTTTTGATATTCCTCTTTTTCTGTAATTAGGCTGCTTGCAATAATAAGGTTAGGATATTCCATTCCCCCTTGCATAAATGGTGATTTAACGATGTTTAACGTTTTATAAGGATAATCGCCAAAGTTGCTTGAATAAGTGAAAAACGCCTCACATGCTAACGTTAAAAACTCCCTTGCGTTTTCATCATCTTCGCCAGCAAAATAATTAATAGTTGTGTTGCCAATTCTATCGCTTAAAATATTGTTTGACTTTGTTAAAACAACGGCAAAATCCCTTATTGCAAGCCCATTAACGTTATAAACGTTATTTTCGCCATTTTGCGTTACGCTAACAACTTCCCCACTGCTAGCAAAGTTATAATCTTTAGGAATTGAGAAAACCGCGCTGTAATTAGAAACATTTGAATTAAAAGGGTCGCCCGTTGCGTAATAAGGAGTTGTGTCCCAACTTCCGTCAGCCATATAATCGCAAACTATTGGGTAAAAATTTCCTAGGTTAACATTATCTTCAAAATAGCCCATTCGATGAGTGCAATTAGGAAGCGTTAAAACAAACTCAATTTCAATATTCGTTCGCGCTTTTTTGGCTAACCCAAAACTTAAATCAACCTTTAAAATGTCTTTATCTTCGCCTAAAAGAGTAACAGGCTTTGGCTCGTTTTCGGCTTTAAGACTCGTTATTTTAAAATCAGCAAAATTAACGCCATTAGGAAAGCATCTTGCCTTTGTTAACTCAGTATAAGGCAAAACGTTTACTCCTTCGCAAAAGGCTTTCGGATAAAGATGAAAACAAATATCATTTAAAACTGAATCAGTATCATTATAAAAATCAACTTTTTCTTTAACTAACAAAGAATGGTCGCTTTCAGCATAAACAGCATCAAGCGAATAGTTTGTTCGATTTTTGCTGGCGCTTGCAATGACGTGATCAAAATCGTTTGTTATAATAAAATACGCACTAACGCCAATAATAAAAACTGCAACAAGCGCAAAACTAATAATTTTAATAAGCTTTTTATTAAGTTTCATAAACACCTCAATAATGCTTATGAAACAGCGTTAGAATTTATGAAATAAAAAAGATGAGCTCTCGCTCATCTGGTTTATATTATTATTTTCCCATTTCCTCTTCTTCATCTTCTTCGCAATCAATCTCAAAATCATCGCAAACTAAATTATCAACAAGGTCAACAACGTCTTTAACTATTTCTAATTCACATAATCTTTCATCTGGAATTTCAATTGTTGGTTCTTTAACCTCTAAATAAAATGCCAATTCCGCTAAATCAACGCTAGTTAACCCAAAATCAAGAGCGAGGTTACTATCAAGAGATATTTCATTATAATCAATATTAAATTCAGTAGATAAAATTTCTTTAACTTCTTCTTCAATAATTTCTCTTCTTAAACTTTTCATAGTCTTTTCCTCTTTTGTTTTTTATTCATATTTTTATTTTGTTATTGATAATAGTTTAGTAACAGTTTCTTTACCTAAAGCAGTTAAAAACAAACCAAGTTTTGGTCCCCTGCTTTCGCCAAGAAGTAAGTTATATAAAATTTCAAAATAGCGCTTTTGAACTTTTTTAAGATCTTCTGGGCTAAGTTCAGGAGTTTTAACAACAGCATAAAGTGCGTTTTGAAGATCAGTTGTTGTTTCATAGTTTTCTTTCATTAATTCAATAGTCTTTTTAATCCAACCCTGTTCTTCTTCGTTTATTGTTTTATAGAATTCAACGTTTTGTTCTTTTAAAACATTAACTTGATATTCTTCGCCATAGTTAGTAACCCAATATTTTGCCCTAGCAAGCCTTTCTTTATATTGTTTTGACTTAGTGTCAACCCCTTCTTTCGCCATTAGTTTAGCAAGAAGATCTTCATTAAAGTTAACAATAGGAAGGAATGTTGCAAGATTAGAGAAACTTGGGTTATCTAAATAATCTTTTGTTACTCCGCAAAGCTCAATAAACTCTTTATTCCCTTCGTCAATAGTGCCTTCAAAATAAGCTTTAACCCACCTATCAAACTCGCTGTAATACCTAATTACGTCATTATCAAGGCTAATATTAAAAGCTTGATTTGGCTTATATTTAGCATAAAACCAAAGAATTATATTTTTATCATAAACATTTAAAAGGTCAGTTAGCGTTAAAACTCCGCCCTTTGATGAGCTCATCTTTGCCCCGCCACCTTTAATTCCAATAAAGTTATAGCCATAATAAATTGGAGGGTGCCAGTTAAAGATTTTAGTAACAACCTCTTTTGCAACGTCATGACTGCTTCCAGCCGTTGAGTGATCAAGCCCGCCAGATTCAAACAAAACATTTTCATATTTCCAGCGCATTGGCCAGTCAACTTTCCATTGAAGTTTAACATTATGGAAGGTTTTAAGATTAACCTTTTCATTATGTCCGCAAGCGCACGTATAAGTTAAATCTTCTGTTTTCTCGTCATAACTCGTTATCGTTGTGCTATCTTTTCCGCAATGAGTGCAGTAAAGGCTGATTGGATAATAGTTTTTAAGTTCTTCTTCAGTTGCATCTTGGGTTCTAAAAGTATCAATGATTTCAAAAATCTGTTTTCTCTTATGCATCGATTCAATAACTTGGTTAGTATATTTCCCTGCGCGATACATATCTGCTTGGAAAATGCACTCAGGCTCAATTCCAACGCTTTTAAGCTCGCCAATAAACCTTTCTTGCATATATTTGCCATAACTAACTTTTTCATTTAGTGGGCACGGAAAATCAACATAAGGCTTTCCGATATATTGGCTAAGGCTTTCAGGAAGCCCGCCAGGAACTTTTCTAAACCTATCAAAGTTATCAACTGACAAAATAAACCTTACGTTTTTGCCAAGTTTTCTAAGCTCTAAAACAACCATATAAGGCGTAACAATTTCTCTAAAATTTCCAATATGAATAAAACCAGATGGGCTAACACCACTAGCAATAGTGTAAACCTTTTCATCTGGATATGTTTTAACAATTTCTTCCGCTATTTCTTTTGCCCAGTTCATCGATTTCTCCTTAATTTAAGTATAAACAAAGTTAACGTAAATTGCAAGTCTTTATTATAAATCTTGATCAATTCTAACAACGCTTCCCTTTGCTTCATCTTTGCTAACAATTATCTTGTTTTTAATTCGCTCTTTTAAAAGTTCAACGTGGCTAATAACGCCAATTTTAAGGTTTTTGCTTTGAAGTTTATAAAGTGACGCAACAACAGTTTCGCAAAGCTCTTGATCAAGCGTTCCAAAGCCTTCATCAAGGAAGAAGAAATCCATATCACTAAACGCTTCAACGCTTATCGCTTCGCTTATTGCAAGCGACAAACTCAAACTAATCAAGAAAGTTTCGCCACCAGAAAGCGTTGACGCACTCCTTATTTCTCCACCATTAAAGTTATCACAAACTAAAAATTCGCCATCTTTGAAAACAAGATTATATTTTCCATCAAGCAAAACAGAACAAATTTCGTTTGCCGTTATGGTTACCATATTTAAATATTTTAAGCAAATAAACTCGTTAAACGCCTTGCCATGTAAAAGTTTTAAAAGTGTTTTTGCAACTTCTTGAACGTGTTGTTTTTCTTGAATAACCGCAGACAATTGATGTTTTTTCGCTAAATTCTGCTCTTTTTGTTGCTTCTTTGCAGTTTTAGCTCCCAAGTCAATTTGAAGCGTTTTAATATTAAACTCAATGTCATCTTTTTCGTTTTGAAGCTTTGACTGCTCGCTAACGTCAATCTTATTTTCACTAAGTTCTTTAGTTAACCTTTCTTTGTTAGCAACTAAAATTGAATATTCATTTTTAAAATCACTAATCTTTGCTTTTAAAGGCTCTAAAAACCTTAAGTTATCAATTAAATCATCAAACTCGTTAAAGTCAATATTTTTATCGCTAAACGCTTGTTGCAATTTTTCAGTTAGTGTTTGACGCAAAACAGTTTGGTTCTTTAAATCTATAATTTTAGCCTTTAATTCTGCCTCACTGCTAGTTTTATTAGCAAAAACATTTTGATAACTTTTGTTAATTTCTTCGTTTTTATTATTTAAGAAATCAATTTGATTAGTTAAATCATCAAGCGCATCACTAAGGTTATCAATATTAGTTATCTCGCTCTTTTTAGCCTTAAAACTTTCAATAGAAGATTTAACTGATGCTAAGTCATCTTCATAAAACTTCTTTTTAGTTTCAAACTCATTGAGTTTTGATTTGTTAACTAATATTTCAGCATTAATTTTGTTAATCTGTTTTTCAATTTCAACGTTTTCATCTTTAAGTTTGACAGCTTCTTCTTCATTAGAATTTAAAGCATTTTTAATGAAAAATAGGCTTTGCCCACCAAATTTATTCTCTAAATTTGTTATAATTTGCTTCCTTTGGGCTTTTAAATCATAAATTTTTGCAGTTTTTTCATTAATTATATTATTATCTTCTTCAATTTGCTCACATTTTCCGCAAACAAACCCATAGTTATAGTTTTCTTCGTTAAAACTTTCACCATTTTCAAGTTTTTGCTTATCGCCTTCTAATTTATTTTTGTTTGCAATAAGTTCAAAATTTAAATCTGAAATTTGTTTTATAACATCATCTAAAACTTCAATTTGTGATTCAAATTCGCTTGCTTTCTTAATTTGACTAGCAACACCTTCAGGAGCGCTAATCTCCCCTAGCCTTAAATTATTTTTATCAAGAGCAGATTGAAGTTGAATTAATTGGTTGTTTAAAGAATTAACTTCTTCTTCAACTAAAACTTTGTCATAGTTAATGCTCTTTATAGCTTCATTAAGTTCTAATTGCTTTTTATTATCAGCCTCAACTTCACTTTCCTTAGCAATTAAATCTAACGCCTTTTGCTTCTTTGAAAGTAATTCTTCGTGTTTTTTAGAATAATCTTGGCTAAATCTTTCAAGTTCACTTTTTATTTTATCAAACTCGATAGTTAACTCATCAAATTTAGATTTAATAACTGAATATTCATCACTCTTTTTCTTCTCAAGAAAGGTTGCGTCATCAAGTTGATTTTTTATTTCTGTAAGTGGCTTAACAAACTCCAGTTTCGCGATTAAGGCCTCTTTCTCTTTAATGTCACTTTCAATATCTTTATATGCTTCAAGTTTTAAATTAACATCATTTAATTCGTTTAATTTGCTTGAATAAATAGCGTAGTTGTTAATTTTTTGCGAAATTTCATCAAATTTAACCTTAAATTCTGCAATTTTTGCACTATCTTCATTAATATCACGCGTAATTTGGTCAATTTCTTCTTGATTTTCTGCACTTATTGAATTGAATTCACCTAAAACAAGGTTAAGTTCTTCGCTAACCTTTCTTTCAAAAGCTTTAGCATTATCAGTGAGTTTTGCGCCAAACTTTGATATATTAAATAAATTCGAAACAAGCGAAATTCTTTCGCTGTTTGTTGCTTGCAAAAAGTTTGCAAACTGCCCTTGAGGCAAAGCAATACACTTTGAGAATTCCTCAAAGCCAATTTTTAATATGCTTTTAATTTTAGCGTCTGATTCATTAACGCCCTCGCAAACAACGTTAAATTCTCCCCCGTTTTTTATAAATAAGGTCACTTCACTTTCTGTTTTATTATCTTTCTTGCGCTTAAAACATCGGTTTATTCTATAAACCTTGTTTGTTGAACTAATTTTAAAATCTAAAACAACGTTTGCAACCTGCCTAGTTAAATTAATAAAATCATTAGGCGTTTTTGACCTTGGCGTTCTACCATAAAGCGCAATTGTTATTGCGTCAAGAATTGTGCTTTTCCCGCTTCCCGTTGCGCCAAAAATTCCGAAGAATCCCGAATTTAGGGCGCTAAAATCAATCGTTTGGCTGGTTTTAAAACTATTTATTCCATCAATCGTCAGTTTCAAAGGAATCATAATCTTCGCCCCCACATTTCATAAATAAATCAACCAGTTCTTCACTTGGTTCGCTTCCCGTTTGATATTTGCAAAACTCAACAAAAAGCTCTTTAAGCCCCATCTTTTTAAAGTCAACAAACTCGCTTTCAATTTCTTGGTCACGATCAGTAACAAGTTTTAGACTAACAATATTAGGAAAATCTCGCCTAAGTTCGCGAACAAAAGTTGATTTTAAAGCGTCAAAATGCTTAATTGTTAAATAAATATAGTCGTTTTTATCTTCTTCGCTAACAAGCTTGTAAGCAAGCGCAACATTATCGGCAACTATTTCTCTTACCCTAACAGCATTTTTAAGCTTAATACTTTTAATATCTAAAACGCCTGTTTTATCGCCGGTTATAACGCTAACCTGTGGGCGCGCGTCTTTCGTTCTTAATTCTGTTATAGAGCCAGAATAATAGCAGTTATTCCCTATCTTTTGAGCAGAATGCAAATGTCCTAAAGCAATATAGTGAGCATTATTTGGTAAATTTTGAACGCTAACTTCATTAGCAGTACCAAGAGTTTCGCCGTTTTGGTTAACAGCGCCACCTTTTAAAAATAAGTGGCTAACAAAAATGTTAAAACTATCATCATTAAAGGCTTCACTTGCCTTTGTTGAAAGAAGTTTAACCCCTTCGTTATAATCTTCGGTTTTTGCTAATTCCATAAGCGAATTTGGCGCAATAAAAGGAAGATAAGAAATAACGGCATATTCATCACCGTGTTTAACTTTAATAAAACCAAACCCAGAATCAATAATTCTAGTTTTTGCGTTAAAATTAGTTTGCGAAATGCTTATTGGGTCAAGCCCCGTTGCAAAAACAATATTATATTTTTGAGCAAGTGGCCTGCTTGCACTAAGCCTTAATGGGTCATCATGGTTTCCTGATAAAACAAAGATTAGCCTATTTGAATTGTCGCTTAATTTACTAAGCGCTTTAAAAAATAAGTCTTCTGTTTCGCTAGAAGGCGTTTTGCTGTTGAAAACATCGCCGGCGATAATAACGATATCAACTAATTCTTCATCGGCAATTCTAACAATTTCGTCAAGCGTTTTTTCCTGCTCGTTAAGCCTCGAAACTCCTTCTAGTTTGGCTCCAAGATGCCAATCTGATGTGTGTAATATTTTCACTTTTCACCTACTAATTTTAGTTTAACCCTCGTTTAAGTTTTTGTCAAGGAAAGAAAACGATGCCCCTTGTTTTAAAACTCACGCAAAAAACATTGTAAAAATTTTAAAATAGTGATATATTTAACCTAAGGAGAAACTATGGCGCTTTGTTCTTATTCTAGCAACTTATCTATGGATGGTTTAACTTCCATTGAAAACACTTTCATAAGTGAATTTTTGCCTCAGGCGCCTGAAAATGCCGTTAAGGTTTATCTTTATGGAAGATTTCTTTGCTCAACCCCTCACGAAGATGATAACTCACTTAACTCAATGAGCGTTGTTTTATCTTTAAGTGAAGATGAAATTATCTCCGCTTTTTCTTATTGGCAAGAAATGGGGCTTGTTACTATTGTTAACAATAACCCTATTGAGGTTAAGTTTTTACCTATCAAACTTTATACCGGTTCTGGAAAAATAAGAAACAAAGAAAAATATGCCGAGTTTAACGCTCAAGCGCAAGAAATCCTTAGCGGAAGACAAATAACTCCTAACGAGTTTAATGAATATTACACTCTTATTGAAACTTACCATTTTGAGCCTGAAGCGCTCTTGATGATTATTAAATATTGCACGATGCTTAAATCATCAACAATCAACTACCCTTACATTTTAACCGTTGCTAAAAGCTTTGAACGTGAAAATATTAAAACAACAACGGCTATTGAAGAAAAACTTCAAGAGCAAGAGAGATCAAGCGCTGAAATTAAAGCCGTTTTGGCTGCTCTTGGAATTAAACGCGAAGCCGACGTTGAAGAAAGGAATATGTATATTAAATGGACTTCTGGCTTAGGCTTTACGCAAAACGTTATTCTTTATGCCGCTAAAAATCAAGGTAAAACCGGAGGAATGCATAAACTTGATGCAACGCTTGTTAAATATTTTGAGTTAAAACTTTTTACTATCGAAGAAATTGAAACTTATGCTAAAACAAGAGATAACCTTTATACAATTGCTAAAGAAGTGACTAGAACTATCGGTCAATATTATCAAGTTTTAGACGGTGTTGTTGAAAACTACGTAACAAAATGGGTTCAAAAGGGCTATTCAAAAGAAACGCTTAACCTTATCGCTAACTATTGCTTAACCAGCAATCTTAGAACGCTTGAAGCTGTTGATGACGTTATCTCTAAGTTTTTCAAACTCGGTTTAATCAGCATTGAATCAATAAACCAATATCTTGATGAAATATTAAACACAAATAGTAAAATCAAAGAGATTCTCGAACTTTGCGGGCTTCTTAGAAATGTTAATAGCGCTGACCGTGAACTTTACAAAACGTGGCATAACGATTGGCAAATTAGTGATGAAATTATTTACTATGTTGCTAAACAATGTAAAAATCGTGACTACCCTACTAGCGCAATGAATAAATTGCTTGGTGAAATTTATAACAAAAAGTTAACTTCAATTAAAGAAGTTGAAGAATTGATTAAAAATCAAAACCAAGCAAAGCCTGCCATAAAACCAGAGCAACCAAAATTCAAACAACGTGAATATTCATCAAATGAATTAAACGCCTTGTTTGATAGTCTTGATGACGTTGAAATTTAGGAGAACTAATGACAAGCCAAATTAAAGAAAAAATTAAGGCTGAATTATTCGCAAAACGCCAAATCGCAATAGAAAAGGCTAATTTTTTCAAGCAAAAAGCGTTAGAAAACGCTGAATACAAAGCGCTTGATAAAACTGAAAGAGCGTTAGTTTTTGATATTGCTAAAAATGAGGCTGAAGGCAAAAAAACAACTGATTTATTAAAACAACTTGAAGAGGTTAAAGCCAAAAAAGTTGAAGTTTTAAACAAACTTAAAATTAGCGAAAATGATCTTATCCCTCACTTTAGTTGTAAAAAATGTAATGACACTGGTTTTTATGAGGGTGAGCCTTGCTCTTGCTTTAAAGAAAGGCTAAATTATTATTTAGCCGATTCTAACTCTGATAACCTAGCCGACTTTAAAGGTTTTAAAGATTTTAACAATGATAACTTAGTTAAAGTTAAAAACTTCCTTCTTAAATGGGCAACTGATAAAAACTATAACCAAATTCTTCTTTGTGGGAAAACCGGAGTCGGAAAAACTTTTCTTGGCGAATGCGCATTAAACGAGCTTAAAAAACAAGGCAAAAGTGTTTTAAAAGTTAGCGCTTTTAAAATGAATGAGTTGTTCACTAAATTCCATACCTGCTTTGATTATGAGCGCGCTGATTATCTTGACGGAATGCTTACTGCTGACGCTTTGATGATTGACGATCTTGGAACAGAACCAATGAAACGAAACATAACAAAAGAATATCTTTACCTTCTTTTAAACGAACGAAAAGAAGCAAACAAATTAACAATTATCACAACCAACTTTGACCTTGAAGATATTTTAAAAATCTATGAAGAAAGAATCTTTTCAAGGCTTGCTGATAAGAAGTCAACAAAGTGCATTTTAATTGAAGGAAAAGATTTAAGATTTAATAATTAACAGCAATAAAAAAGGCCTAACATTAGGCCTTTTTATTTTGCATTAAATCCCCGTAAGTTACTTTAATTAACTCGCTTAAATATTCGCTATCATCTAAATTTTCAACCATAAACATTGGTTTGCCATCAGGATATGGAATTTCTTCACTGAGTTTATATTTTTTGTTTGTTTCGGTTTTCTTAATTAAAAACCTGTCATCATAAATTCCGCCAAAAATAACACCTTTATAATATAAAACAAACTCACCCATCATAGCCCTACAATTAATATCGTCAAGATCTCTTAATTGGTCTAAAATAAAATCTTTAAACTCATTTGATGATGCCATCTTTCCCCCCACTTATCTGCTAAGGCTTTCTTCGCTATCTTTGCCCATTCCAATTAAATAACCATTAACGATTTGTTCATCACTAAGAAGCTTGCTATCAAGCTCGTGATTGTTATATCCATTATAAAAACCAAAGTTAATCTCGTTAATTTTTGATTTATCAAACATCTCTAATGACCTTCTTAACGCTTCTTTAGCAACGTTAACAGGAATAGAGTTATCTTGAATATGAATTCCATTTGCGATTTTATCTAACGTTTTGTTGTGAATAATCTTGCAGGCTATTTTGCTTTCTTGCAAACTCTTATCATTCCACCAACTCTTATAAACTTCTCTAGCAACTTTAACTTGGTTCGAAACGTCATTAACATTTTTATAGTCTTTATCAAGATAAACCATCATTTCTGCTTCATTCTTGACAATTCCGTTATAAACTTCAAGCGCTTGCTCGAGTGATTTATCATTAACTTTAACGTTATTCCCCTTATAATTATCAAGCCTGTCAACTGCATCAATATATTTTTGGCCCATAAAACTTGTTCTTCTAATATAGTTAATAATTGGCCATTCCTTTTTTAACCTATCGCTATTATTACCTTCAAGCATCGTGTTGTTTATTGGGCATCTAACAAGGCTTGTTTTTACGCCACTTTGCCTTAACTGATAGTTAAGAAGATAAACATAATAAAGCAAGTCTTGAGGCGTTAAAATGCTCTTTTTGCCAAGTTTTACTTCATTTGAAATAATCAAGCCAACAACGGCAGGATTAAACAATCTTACTTCTTTAAAATTCGTGTTTTCCATACGCTATTATATTAACATAAAAACACGAGGTTTACAATAATTTAATCAAAAAAAAGTGCGTATTAAATTGTACGCACTAAATTTTATAAATAATTTCACAATTATTAGTTGCCCATTTCTTTTTATTTTCAATAAATTTATTAAAAACAGGCTCAATTTGCGTTATTTTGCACTTTTTTAACCTATCATATGCCTTCATATAGTTAAAATGTGCAATTACTATTAATT
>JAILMD010000042.1 GCA_024692805.1 bacterium
GAACTGAAATTAAAATTCAACACGTTTTTGATAGCATAATGAAGGGGCGAACAACATTTGTTGTTGCTCATAGGCTTTCAACGATAACGAGCGCTGATAAAATTTTAGTTATGAATAAAGGTAATATTATTGAGCAGGGAACTCATAAAGAGTTACTTAAGAAAAAAGGTTTTTATTATAACCTTTATAACTCACAATTTAGCGAAAAAACAGCCACCGAATAATCGGTGGTTTTTTGTTTCAAAAAAAGTTAGTTTTTCATTAAATAATATGTGATTAACTCGATTTTAATTGTTTTAGCGTTTAGCCTTGACACACTTAGTTTCGGAATTAGTTCGGGCGCAGATAAAAAGTTTATCAGCTTTTTTCAAATTATTTATTTTTCAATTCTTTCTTTTCCACTCTTTTTAATTCCCATTCTTTTATCGCGAAGCCTTTCAACTATTTTAAACGAAAAAATTTGTTTTTTAATTAACGGGTTAGTTCTTCTTTTTATCTCATTTTATTATTTTGGAAAGTTTATTAAGAATAAAATAGTCAAAAATCGTCAAAATTTAGCCCTTAAAGGCGAAATTAATGAAAAAGATAATAAAAGTCTCACAGAAAAAACTAAAATGTCGCCAGCGCCCCATAAACTTCTTTTTATAAATTTAATACCAATGAACCTTGATGCTATGTTTTCTAATTTTTTTATTGGCTTTTCTTTTAGTAATGTTTTTATTGTTAGCGTTTGTTTTATTGTTTTTACTTTTTTAGCGCTTTATTTAGGCAACAGGCTAGCAGGTTTTATTAGTTCTCATATAAAGATTGATTTTAGTTTTGTTTCAGCGCTTTTGTTTTTGGCGCTTGCCATTGAAAAAATGATATAAAAAACCCCAACGCAAAGTTGGGGAGTTGCGGATTATTCACATCTTGTTTTATTTCCGCAGTTTCTGATTGATTCACTTTTTTTGTTGTGACAATCTTTCATCTTTCTGTTTTTCATAATTTCTCCTTTACGTTTCCTTATCTAGTTTGTGACGAAAAATTTTAGATTATTCTTAGAAGATGAAAGTAAAAATAATGATTGCGATTGAAAGAAGGGTTAAATAAATTCCAAACCCAATCCAGCTTTTATTTTTTATTACGTTTCTAATTAGTTTTATTGAAAGGAGGGAAGAAATAAAGGCGACTATTGCTCCAACAAAAGATGACCAAAAATCTATTTGAGGAAGGGTAAAATTAAGGCTGATTATTTCATAAACTAGGCTTGTTAGAATTACCGGGATTGAAAGAATAAAAGAATAATCAATGGCGCTTTCTTTATCTATTCCTAAAACAAGGGCGGTGTTAACCGTTGTTGCGCTTCGGCTTATTCCAGGAAGACAAGCAAAACCTTGCAAAAAACCTATGGTTAAAGCAGAACCTTTTTTAATTTTAGATAAAGAGTAAGGGGGGACTGTTTTTTTCTTGTAAACAAGGTCGCCAACAAAAATTATTGTTGCGCTAAATAGAAAACCAAAACCTAAAAATGAAGCAGTAAACATTTCGCTTGCAAGCGCCTTAATTAAAACAACAACAAGGCAGGTTGGAATCATTGATAAAACTAGTAACCAAATAACTCTTTTTTCTTTTCCAAATAAAATTTCGGCAATCTTTTTTCTGTAAAATAAAATAACGCTAAGAAGGGTTGCTAGGTGAAGTAAAACATTAAACAACTCATTGTTTTGGTTAATATTAAACAATGATTCAAAAATTAAAAGGTGTCCGCTTGATGAAATAGGTAAAAACTCACATATTCCCTGAACAAGCCCTAAAATTATAGCAATAATTATTGTCATAAAAACCTCTTTAAATGTTTATGCAAGAAGTGTGCTTTTCTTTACAAAAAATAAAAAATTTAGTATAATCAAGGCAAGGAGAAAATTATGGAATTAGGTGTTGTTGGGCTTCCAAATGTTGGTAAGAGCACTCTTTTTAATGCAATAACAAAAGCGGGGGCAGAAAGCGCAAATTATCCGTTTTGCACTATTGAGCCAAACGTTGGCGTTGTTAGCGTTCCTGATGAAAGACTTCAAGTTTTAGGCAAACTTTATAACACTCAAAAAATAACGCCAGCGATTTTAAAGTTTGTTGATATTGCCGGCCTTGTTAAAGGAGCAAGCCGTGGCGAAGGGTTAGGCAACAGGTTTCTAGCTTCAATAAGAGAATGTGAAGCCATTGTTCACGTTGTTAGGTGTTTTAAAGACGCTAACATAACTCACGTTAGCGGCGAAATTAACCCAATAGCCGATATTGAAACAATTAATCTTGAATTAACCCTTGCAGATCTTGAAACGGCAACCCATGCCCTTGAAAAAGCGGCAAAAAAGGTTAAAGCAGGCGATAAAGAGGGCAAGTTTGAATATGAAACCATAACAAAGGTTGTTGACTGCTTAAACGCCGGAAAAATGGCGAAAACGCTAAAACTTAGTGATGAGGAAATTAAAGTTGTTAATAATTTATTTTTAATAACAATGAAGCCAACAATTTATGCTTGTAATATTAGCGAAAGTGACCTTGGAAAAGATGAGGATAACCTTGAGTTTATCCCACAAATTAAAAAGTTAGCTGAAGCCGAAGGAAGTAAGGTTTTAGTTATTTCGGCAAAGGTTGAACAAGAGTTAACCGAACTTGATGATGATGAAAGGGCGATGTTTTTGCTTGACCTTGGGTTAAAAGAAAGCGGACTTAATAGGATTATAAAATTAGGCTATGAATTATTAGGCCAAATCAGCTTTTTAACAGCAGGTGAAAAAGAGGTTAGAGCGTGGACTATTATTAAGGGAACAAAGGCCCCTCAAGCCGCCGGAAAAATTCATACAGACTTTGAAAAAGGCTTTATTAAAGCCGAAGTTGCGAACTTTGAAGATATTGTTGAATATGGCGGTTATAACGGCGCAAAAGAACACGGCAAAGTTAGAGTTGAAGGCAAAGACTATGTTGTTTGTGATGGCGACGTAATGCTATTTAAATTTAATGTTTAAAGCAACAAAAATAACACTTTTTGCAGAAATATAACAAAAAGTATTACTTAAAATCAATATTTGTTAATTAAAAGCGCAGAAAATATAAACAATTATCCAAAATTAATAAAAAAATAAAAAAGACGGTTAAATGCCGTCTTATTTTTTAAACGATTTCTGCTTCTCTTATTGCATTAAAGAGGCCACTAGTTGAGCTTCTAACAAGCATTGGGCTTCCGTTATAAACTTTATTTTGATTTGCTGATGGCGTAAGGCTTAAACACATAACGTTAAGCCTTGGCGAAGTTTCATCAATAGCAAACGCAAGGCTATAATATTCAAGCATTTTATGGTTTCCGCCAATGTTAACAATTTGTTGTTGTTTTTCTTCGAAAACAACCTCAATAACAATATGTTCAAACTTAATTAAGTTAAGAGTTACTTCGCCATAAGTTTGGCTTATATCTTGGGTTGGCTCTTCATTTAAACTTCCGCCTTGAATAAGCCTGTTAGCGATTGACATAGTTGTTATATTATCTAATTCACTGCAAAGTTTTTCATAAAGTTCGCTATTATTTTCACTCGTAACTTGCGTGCTAGTTGTTGAATGGTTGTAAATATAGAAGGCGAGGGGTTTTGTTTGGTTAAGTTTAGTGTTTGTTTTAATAAAACCCAAAACAAAACTTGTTATTGCAATAACTGTTAAAATACATAAAGAGATAATTCCAAATTTTTTATATGTCATAAGTTTTTCCTTTGTTTTATTATAAACGATTAGTTAAAAAGGTGTCAATAAAAAACCAGCAAAAAAGGAGCAAGATGCTCCTTTTATTCAGCGTCTTTTTTAGGTTTTTCTGTTTTATTTTTAACAGGTTTTTCACTAGCCATATTTTCTTGGCTTTCTTCTTCAACTTCTTTTGTTTGTTCGCTAGCCTTAAGTTCGTTAATTTTAATTTGATCTTCTTCTTCGATCTTTATGTTAGTTGGCCTGTTTTTAGGAACTGTTTGACTCTTTTTTCTTTCTTTTGCTTTATCTAAAAGTTCGTCAAGCGTTTTATCTTCTTTAACTTCAACTTTTTCTTCAGGCTTTTCTTCGGCTTTTGGCGCTGATTTACTATCTATAAAGGCAATAACTTCTTCTTTTGATTTACCTTCAATAATCATGTTAATTTCATCGCTATAAATTGTTTCTTTTTCAAGAAGAACGCTAACCATTGTTTCGAGTTCAGGTTTATGTTTAGAGATAATATCTTCAGCCTTTTTAGCGCAACTATCCATTATCTTTTTAACTTCTGCGTCAATTAAAGCGGCTTCTTTTTCACTATAATTAACTCTTTCTTGATAATCCCTTCCTAAGAAATATGAAGTTTGACTTCCTAAACAAACATAACCAATCTCGTCGCTCATGCCCCATTCAGTAACCATTTTTCTGGCTATCTGGGTTGCGCGCTCGATATCGTTAGAGGCTCCTGTTGTAAAGTCGCCAATAAACATTCTTTCAGCCGTTCTTCCGCCGAGCATCATAGTAATAGTGTCAATGAGTTTAGATTTGCTCATATATTCATCATCATTATCTGGCCTAGAAAGAGTATATCCACCTGCGCTTCCGCGAGGAACAATGCTTATTTCGTGAACAGGGTTATTATTTTCAACAAGGCGCTCAATAATTGCGTGCCCGCTTTCATGAATAGCCGTTATTCGCTTATCTTTTTCGCTAACAATTCTGCTGCGTTTTTGAGGGCCCATTGTTACCTTAACGATACCATTATTAATATCTGTCATATTAATTTTTGTTCTGTTTTCTTTAGCGGCAATAATAGCAGATTCGTTTAAAAGGTTTTCTAGATCGGCGCCCGTAAACCCACTTGTTATTCTGGCAACAACTTGTAAGTCAACATTGCTTTCAAGCGGTTTATTTTTAGCGTGAACTTTTAATATTTCTTCACGGCCTTTAACGTCAGGAATATGAATATGGATTCTTCTATCAAATCTTCCTGGCCTTAAAATTGCTGGGTCAAGAATATCTGCGCGGTTGGTTGCGGCAATAACGATTATTCCTTCATTTTCCTCAAAACCATCCATCTGAACAAGTAATTGGTTAAGCGTTTGTTCTCTTTCGTCGTTTCCGCCTCCCATTCCTGTTCCACGTTGCCTACCAACAGCGTCAATTTCATCAATAAACACAATACAAGGCTTTGCCTTTTTGGCGTTTTCAAACAAATCGCGAACTCTTGAAGCACCAACACCAACAAATAATTCCATAAAGTCAGAACCACTTATGCTAAAGAAAGGAACTTCTGCTTCGCCGGCAATAGCTTTAGCAAGAAGGGTTTTACCCGTTCCTGGCGCGCCCTCAAGCAAAACGCCTTTAGGAATTCTTGCGCCGACATCAATAAACTTTTTAGGATTTCTTAAGAATTCAATGATTTCTCTAACTTCTTCTTTTTCTTCGTCAAGCCCGGCAACGCTATCAAATTTAACATTTGATGGAATAATTCTTGCTCTGTTTTTAACAAAGTCAAAACTTTGGTTGTTAGTTTTTCCAATTCTCTTTAAAAGCAATATAACAAAGAATGCCATCAATCCAAATGAAAGAAGTGGGAAAAGTATATCAAGAACTGAGAATGTTGAAGACGTGCCATATTTTAATGTTATTTTTGAATATGAAGCATAAGCTGAATTTGTGTCAACCAAATAGTTAAATGTTTCAACATCGCTCTTTAAATCTTCTTCAAGATATTCGCCTCGGTTATAAAACCAAAATCTTTCATTATCTGTTGAAATGATATTAACTTTGCTATTTTCAATCGATATTTCTTTAATATTTCCGCTTGTTATCATAGTTGTGTATTGTGTATAACTAATTTCTTTACTTGCTGGGTTTGAGTTATAAACAACGATTGCTACAATAACAACTGCAACAATTAACAAAATTGCTGAAATTAATTTTGTTATTCCGCTTTTAACTTCTACTTTTTTATCCAAGACTGCCTCCTTGCTAGCAATAATCAATTTAAATATTTATGCTACATAAATGGATAATATCACATTTGTTCATTTTTTTCAACTAAAATAAATAAACTCTCAATTAATAATATAAACAAAAACAAATTAAATAATTCTGAGCTTTAAAAATTTAACAACCATAAGCAAATAAACTTTTAAGCGTTATGTAAAAAATTACCAAAAATAAAGCAAAAATTACAAAACCGTTTTAAAATCACATTATTCATTAAAACTGCAAAAGAAATAGACAATGGTAATATTTATTAAAAATTTTTAAGGATTATCTTTAAATTGCGGTTTTTAAATTTGCTTTACATAAACAATATTATATGATATAATTTATGTATGATCTTGGACATAGCAATAATTGTCATAATTTTAATATTTGCTATTATTGGAATTAAGAAGGGTTTTGCCTTTTCGTTAATATCTTTATTTGGCGGAACGGTTAACCTATTTTTTGCAACAATTCTAACAGGGCCGTTTAAGTCACTATTGTCAACTATAGGTTTAACGGGGTCAATTCAAGGAGTTTATGCTTCAAAAATGGCTTCAATGGCTGGCTTTGAAACTGAACTCGTTGGAATGGGGGCTGAGGAGTTATCAACAACAGTTAATAACGCAATTAATAATTCAGGCTTTTCATGGGTAACAAAAACTTTAACGCGCTGGTTTTGTAAATTAACTCCTGAAAACATCGCACATAAAACTTCATGCACATTAAAAAATATTTTGAGTGACGCATATAGTTCATTTTGGTCAACTTTAATAGCTTTTGCTGTTGCGTTTGGTTTAATATATTTAGTTTTATTCCTTATTTCTAAAGCAATGAAAGCCGCAAAACGAGATAGAGCGTTTGATTTCTTTGATAAAACACTTGGTTTATTATTTGGATTGGTTCGTGGTGCTATATCAATTGCATTTTTAATTGCTATTTTAAGTTTGTTTAGTGAAAATGGATTGCTTGGCCCTGTTATTGATTATGTTAAAGCTTCAAAGATTGGTGGTTGGGGATATAACTTAATTAATCCGTTAGTTGATAACTATATTAATTTTGAAAATATAATTGCTGCAATTCGCGGTTCATCTGGTGCGTAATTTGTAATTGTTGATAAAAGTGGCTTAGATGCCACTTTTTATTTTTCGTTTTCAATTCATAATTAATCTTACTAAAAAACAACATTGTTTCACGTGGAACTTATATGGTTTAAAATTTAAATTTTGTTTATCACATTTATTTAATATTTAAAATTGTTTAACAGCGTTTTACTAGATAAAATCTAATAAAGCGTCAGATTGTTTCATGTGAAACAAAGGTGTTTTATTTTAAAAAAACAATTAAATTTTGTTTGCGTTTAATTATAAATAGTGTATAATAATAACGTGAGGTGACAATGGGAAAAATTATTGCCTTTGCTAACCAAAAAGGTGGAGTAGGAAAAACAACAACCTGCGTTAACGTTTCCGCCTATTTAGCAAAGATGGGAAAGAAAGTTCTGCTTATTGATATTGACCCTCAGGGAAATGCAACAAGTGGCTTAGGACTAAAAAAATCGCGAGATATTAAATCAATTTATAATGTTATAGTAGGCGATATTGAGCCAAAAGAAGCTATAGTTTCAACAAAGATTGAAAATTTAGACATTATTCCAACTAATATTGACCTAGCAGGCGTTGAAGTTGAAATGGTTTATATGGAAAATCGCGAAAGAATTTTGGAAGCTGCATTTAATAAAGTTAAGGATAACTATGACTATGTGACGATTGACTGTCCACCTTCATTAGGGTTATTAACAATTAATGCGTTTGTTGGGGCAGATAGCGTTTTAGTTCCAATTCAATGCGAATTCTTTGCTCTTGAAGGTTTAAGTCAACTTATGAACACTATTAGACTTGTTAAAAAGAAATTAAATGATAGGCTTAATATTGACGGTGTTGTTTTAACAATGCGTGATACTAGATCGAATCTTGGTAAACTCGTTGGCGATGAGATTAATAAATATTTTGGCGGAATAGTTTATGAAACAACTATACCAAGAAATGTTAAACTTGCAGAGGCTCCTAGTTTTGGAATGCCAATCTGCCTTTATGACAAGAATTGTGCAGGGGCCAAGGCTTATATTAAACTAACTGAAGAGTTTTTAACAAGAAAACACGATAATTTTAATAAGCTGTAAAAATAAAAACTAAAATGTAAAAAATAGGCTATATTTGACTAAAATTTACAAAACACTATAAAAAGGAGAAAGAAATGAAAGGATTAGGTAGGGGGCTTGATTCTCTATTTGGCGATTATGAAGAATATGACAAACCAAGCGAGCCAAAAGTTGAAGTTAAAGAGAAAATAGTTGAAAAGGTTGTAACTAAAGAGGTTAATCGCGGTGCTGATGATATCAGCATTACTTTGATTGATAGAAACCCTAATCAGCCTCGTAAAATTTTTGATGACAAATCATTAAATGAATTAGCGCAAAGCATAAAAACTCACGGCGTTATTCAACCTATAATTGTTGCTAAAAAAGGTGACAGATATGTTATTATCGCAGGTGAAAGAAGGTGGAGAGCCAGCCAATTAGCCGGCTTAAAAACTATTCCTTGTATTGTTAGGGAGTATACTGAGCGTGAAATTGCTGAAATTTCAATCATTGAAAACTTACAAAGGGAAGATTTAAACCCAATTGAGTCTGCTAGAGCAATAAAACAACTTATTGACCAATATAATTTAACTCAAGAGGTTGTTGCTGACCGAATTGGTAAATCAAGGCCTGCTGTTGCTAACACTTTAAGGCTTCTTTCTCTTGATCCTGAAGTAATAACGCTTGTTGAAACAAATAGATTAAGCGCTGGTCAAGCAAGATGTTTAGTTACTATTACTGATCGTGAGGCGCAAATTGAGCTTGCAAAAAAGGCTTGCGACAATAAAATTTCTGTTAGAGAACTTGAAAAGTTTATTAGGCAATTGGGCAAAACCAAAAAGGCTAAAAAAGAAATTGTTCAAAGCCTTGAACTTAAGGATTTTTCTAGAAAACTCGAAAGAATCTTTGGAACAAAAGTTAATATTTTAGGAACGGATAAAAAGGGTAGAATATTTATTGATTATTATAGTTATGATGATCTTCAAAGAATTTATAACGTTATTGATAAATTAGACTAGTATTTTGTAAATAATATAAAAATTTTTAAAGTTATTAACATTTTAAATATAAAAGTTAATAACTTTATTTTTTATTAATTTATTTTAATTTCGTTACAATTTGTAAAGTTTATGTGATAAGTTGAGCATATTATTATCGTTCTATATTTAGATATTTTTAATAGCAGTTTATTAAGCTTTTGCAATAAATTTGGGTTGATTGCTGGTGTTAGGTCTTCAATTATAATAAATTCTGCATTAGACAACATTGCCCTAGCAAGATTTAGTATAAAAATAGTAAAATGCGACTTAATTTCGCTTGGTTTTGATTGTAAACCACTATTTAACTCACAAATTTCGTCATAGATTCCTAATAGTTTTAATGTTTTAATTATTTCGCGCTTTGAATTATTAATAACTTTTAAATTATTAATAATAGAATCATCAAAGAAGAATGAATCCTTATAAACTATTGAAAGGTTATGAGAATAAGCGTCTTTTGAAAAATCATATATGCTAATATTATCAAGCGTTATTGTTCCGGT
>JAILMD010000046.1 GCA_024692805.1 bacterium
CATTTCTTTCTTAGATAATCCAGATTTATCAAGCGCCCTTTCAGGCCTTTTTAATTCATCAATTTTTAAAATCTCAGGGAAAAAATCAAAGATAATTTTATCTTTTGCATACGTTGAAATTTCTACTGGTTTTTGGTTTTCTAAATTCATTAATTTGATAATATCATTTGTTATAAGTTTTGTCAATAGCAACAAAAAAACGGGCCTTGCCCGTTTCGTTATTTCTTGTTTTTTAACCTGTCTTCAAACTCGTTTATAAACTCATAGAAAGTTGAGATATCTTTAAATTGTTTATAAACAGAAGCAAACCTAATATAAGCAACTTCATCAAGGTTTTTAAGCCCCTCACAAACCATTTCACCAATAACTTTTGAAGAAACTTCTTCTTGCAAAAGGTTTTGAATTTTCTTTTCAATTTCATTAACAAGATTATCAATATCTTTCATGGCAACAGGCCTTTTTTCGCAGGCCTTCATTATTCCTGTTTTAATCTTGTTAGGGTTAAACGCTTGGCGCTCACCATTAGATTTAACAACCATAACCGGCGTCATTTCAACTGTTTCAAAAGTTGAAAATCTTTTTCCGCAACAAGAGCATTCCCTTCTTCTTTTGATTGAGTTGGTTTCTTCAACCGCCCTGCTATCAATAACCTTGCTATCTTCGCAACCGCAATAAATACACTTCATATTATTTTTCCTTACATTTATATTATCACAATACTAGGCTATTTGCAACTATTTTAGTGGCTTTGTTGGCCTCCTAAACCTGATATAACTTATTTCGGCGTTTTTAGCCCTATTTTCGCCGTTTTTTATTAAAGCTGGCTCATAAGTTATGCTGTCATTAGGAGTTAAAGTTACTAACATAACGTCATCACCAATTTTTGTTATTTTATTCATAGGAATAAAGATATCATCTTTCTTCCTAAAAAGTTTTGATTGCCCAGGAACGGTTAGCCCTAAAACAACGCTTGACTCTTTATCAAAAACAATATCAATGGCCCGCCCCAGGCGCTTGCCATCATAAATGTTAATTATTTCTTTGCTTCTTAAATCATTAAACGTTATTTCCATAAGCCTTTATTACTATTTTATTCTTAATAAACCAAATTAGACTATTGAATAAAAGTTTTTTCAAATGGAGATATTATTTTAAGGAGGTAAAGATTTGGCTAATATTGTTATGATTTGTGGCATTAACACTGCCACATTGCCAAAGTGTTCAACAAAAGAAGTTGATGAACTTTTAGTTAGATTAAAAAATGGTGATGGTTCCGCAAGAGAAAAACTTATTAACTTAAATATGCGCCTTGTTCTTTCAATTGTTCAAAGGTTTACTATTAACAAGTCTAACGCCGATGATGTTTTCCAGGTTGGAATGATTGGCTTAATTAAAGCAATTGATAATTTTAACGTTAACCTTGGGGTTAAATTTTCAACTTACGCCGTTCCTATGATTATAGGCGAAATTAGAAGATTTATTAGAGATAATAGTGCGCTTAAAGTAACGAGAAGCCTTCGTGACGTTGCTTATCTTGCCCTTCAAGCCAGAGAAAAACTAGGAAAAAATAGCCTAGAGGAACCAAAGGTTGAGGAAATTGCTAAAGAGATTAACCTTCCTATTTATGACGTTGTTATGGCACTTGAATCAATAACCGAGCCCGTTAGCCTTTTTGATCCTGTTTACCATGATGATGACGAATCACAACTTGTTATGGATCAAATAAAAGATAAAACAAGCGAAGACGGACTCGTTGAAAAATTTTTATTAAACGAGGCGATTGATAGAATTGACGAACGTGAGCGCGAAATATTGTTTATGAGATATTACGCCGGAAAAACACAAATGGAGATTTCAACTGAAATTGGAATAAGCCAAGCACAAGTTTCAAGACTTGAAAAAAGTGCGATATCTCAAATTAGAAACATCACAACTTAATTTAACTTAAAGTTAACGCCACCAGCGGTTGCTGGTGGTTTTTTATGCTAGTTTTAACATTTCGTTTTTAAGCCTAAACAAAATCTTCTTTTCAAGCCTTGAAATATAACTTTGACTAATTCCTAACGAATCAGCAACTTCTTTTTGAGTCATATCACTTTCTCGGTTTAAGCCATATCTTAATTTCATAATTAAAAGTTCCCTTTCGTTTAGTTCGCTTAAAACCTTTTTAAGCATTTGTTTTTCAATATCTTTATCATAATCTTTACTAACTTCATCGCCATCAGTTCCCAAGCAATCAACAAGCCTGAGCTCGTTTCCATCACTATCAGAATTAAGCGGGTCATCAAAAGAAACTTCCCTTTTAGTTTTACTAGCCTTTCTTAAAAACATTAAAATCTCATTTTCTATGCATCGGCTTGCGTAAGTTGCCATTTTTATTTGCTTATCACCATTAAAAGTTCCAACGGCCTTAATTAGACCAACCGTTCCAACGCTAACAAGGTCTTCCATATTAGCGCCCGTGTTAGTAAACTTTTGAGCAGTATAAACAACAAGCCTAAGGTTATGTTCAATCAGCTCATTTTTAGCACTTTCCTTTTGGCTGTCGTTTCCTTCATTTAGCGTTTTAACCAACTCACTTTCTTCGCTAGAAGATAATTTATCAGGCAAAATGTTGCCGGCTGTGTTGATAAAATAAAGGTTATCTTCTAAAAAACCAAGTTTAATTAACCTAATAATTTTTTTAATAAACTTTATCATATTAACCTCCTATCAAACTAGGATGCAACAAGGCATCATAGTTAATAACGTCTTTAAACCCCCGATAAGTTAGCCCTACCATAATTTTTGATTGAATTATTTTATCTTGATAGTAAAATTCGGCATTATCTGGCTCAAAAACCAACATTGGCTTAGTTTCTCCGTTAAGAGTGCTCACACTAATAAAATGGGCCTTTTTAGCCATCTTTTTGGGGTTTTTTAATATCTCACTTAAAAGAATTCTGTTTTGACCTTTAAAAGCGCTTGTTGCAACAATAATAACAGGTAATCCCGTTTTATCGTCATAAAGCCTATTACCGCTGTCAATAAACCCATCAAATGAAATAGTATTACCTAAAATTGTTAAACAAGCTTTTGCTAAAAACTTATTGCAATCTCGTTTTTGATAAATTAATGTTGTTAGGCTTGTGACAATTTTAACTAGTATTGCGCAAATAATAAGCATTAACCCAAGAGGAATGCTTGCGTCATAGCCGGAAAAATCATTGTTAAAACTTCCAAACATTCCAATTAGCGCAAAGCAAGCGCCTCCAAGCAAAAATGTAAAACTTATGAAGGTAAAGAACGTGGTTAAATATTGTTTAAATGATTTAAATTTAAAGGCAAAAAGTGGCAAAACTAAACCAAGCAATAACTTGAAAACTAATAACAATTCACCTGATATATTGATTAAACTTAACGCTATTGTTAAAGATGCCCCTAAAACACAACTAATTAATATTCTAACCCACTTAAATTTATGCTTTAAAATTTTGCCGGTTAGATATAAAATCAAAAAGTCAATAACAAGGTTATCTATTAAAACATATTCAATATAAACTTTCACACCATCATTTTAACAAACAACAAAAAATGAGCCAAAAATCATTTTGACTAAAAAAAACTAAAAAGAATTTAAGTTGTCATAAAAAGAAAACTAGCCCAAAGGCTAGTTGTTTAATTTAAAGAATCGTGCTCATGAACGCAAGGGCAAGAACCTGCTGCATATTTATCACAATCATATTTTATTCCGTTTTTATCATAATAATCTTTAACAGCGGCTTTAACTGCTTCTTCAGCTAAAACTGAGCAATGAATTTTATGGGCTGGAAGTCCTCCAAGCGCTTCAACAACAGCTTGATTTGATAAATCAAGTGCCTCATCAATTGATCTGCCTTTAATCATTTCAGTTGCGATCGAACTTGTGGCAATAGCGCTTCCACAACCGAAAGTCATAAATTTAACGTCAGTTATTATGTTATCTTTAACCTTAATATACATTCTCATTATATCGCCACATTTAGCATTTCCAACTTCGCCAATTCCATCAGCATCAGCAATTTCCCCAACATTTCTTGGATTTCTAAAATGATCCATAACTTTTTCACTATATAACATGTTTAATTTCTCCTTTTTCAAGTTTATCCCAAACCGGACTCATTTTTCGTAAATACTCAACAACTTCAGGAACAGCTTTAATAGTTTCGTCAATTTCCTTTTCGGTTGTATATTTTGATAATGTTAACCTTAAACTTCCATGCGCAATTTCATGAGGTAACCCAATAGCAAGCAAAACATGGCTTGGGTCAAGCGACCCACTAGTGCAGGCAGAACCTGAAGAAGCGCAAATTCCTTTATCATTTAAAAGAAGTAATAAACTTTCGCCCTCAATTCCTTCAAAGCTCATATTAAAATTGTTTGGAAGCCTGTTAACTTTATCTCCATTAATTTTTGAATGAGGAATTTTTGAAAGCTCGCTAAACAACTTATCTCTTAACTTTATTTCCTTTTTAGCAGTTTCCTTCATTTCTAAAACAGCATCACCAAGCGCAACACTTAATCCAACAATTCCAGCAATATTTTCTGTTCCTGCGCGCCTGTTTCTTTCTTGCGCACCACCATTTATAAAATGAAAAAGTGGAACGCTGTTTCTGCAATAAAGAACGCCAACTCCTTTTGGCCCATGAAACTTATGACCTGAAATTGATAACATATCAATGTTTTGATCTTTAACATTAATTGGCAAATGGCCAACAGCCTGAACGGCATCAGTATGAAAAGTTATGCCCTTATCCCTGCAAATTTTACCAATTTCGCTTATTGGTTGAATTGTTCCTATTTCATTATTTGCAAACATTATTGTAACCAAACAAGTTTTATCATCAATCGCATTAACTAAATCTTCAACCTTAACAATTCCATTTTCGTAAACCGGCAAATAAGTAACC
>JAILMD010000003.1 GCA_024692805.1 bacterium
AGAAGGTAAAAAAGAGCAAGAAGAATTGTTAGCTTATCTTAAAACTGTTAAAAGAACTGAGGTTGGCGAACATCTTAAGGCTGCAAGAGAATATGGCGATTTAAGTGAAAACAGCGAATATGATGCTGCAAGGGCTGAGCAAGGAAGGCTTGAAAGCAAAATTGCGCTAATTGAAGAAACGCTTAGAAACGCTAAGATTATTTCTAACGATAAAGTTAAAAAGAGTGAAGTTATAGTTGGTTCAACTGTAACTGTTTTAGATGTTGATTTTAACGAACAAAGCACCTATAAGCTTGTTGGAACGCTTGAAAGCGACCCAGATAACGGCCTAATAAGTAATGAATCACCAATTGGAAAAGCAATTTTAGGCAAGAAGAAAGGTGATGAAGTTAATGTTCCAACTCCTGATGGTGATAGTTTTGTTTTAAAGATCATTGATATTAAATAAAGGCTTAGGCCTTTATTTTTTTAAAAGATTGACAAAATGGTGGTTTTTTGTTAATCTTTTTTTGTGGATCTTAAAAAAATCATAACAAGTTTAGATGAGTTTAAATTGCTAGAAAAAAAGGCAAGTCAGAATAGTTTATTACAAACTTATCTTTTTGTTAGTGAAGATTTTAATTTAAGGCAGGCTTTTTTTGAGGAATTTGCAAAAGTTGTTTTAGCAAATGAAAGCAAGGTTGTTGCCAAAACACACCCTGATTTAACGTTTGTTTTAGACGATAAAATTTTAAATGTTGAAAGCATTGCTAATCTCGTTAGCGATTGTTATTATTCGCCACTTGAAGCTGATTTTAAGTTATATTTTATTGACGATGCTAGCAAGTTAACCGAAGAAGCCCAAAACAAACTATTAAAAACTATTGAAAACCCTCCAAGGTCGGCAATTTTTGTTTTTGGGGCAAGTAATACTAGTTCGATTTTGCCAACCATTTTATCGCGTTCATTTTTAATAAATATCCCAAAATTAAACAACAAAGAAATAATTAATTATATTTTATCAAACGGGAAAACCGAGGCTGAAGCTGAAATTTTAGCGGGAATTGCTGGTGGGAATATAACCAAAGTAAACGCTTTAATGAAAGATGATTTGATGATTGGTTTGTTTTATGATTGCCTTGATTTATTTAAGATTAAAAGTTCTAGAGAAGTTATCAATTTTTCATCAAGGTTTAGATCAAAAAAATATGAAGTTAGTTCAATTTTTGATTTAACAATTATGATCGCTCGTGATATAATGATGGTGAAGTCAGGTCGCGAGAACTTGGTTTTAAACAAGGCTAACCTTAGTTTTTATAAATCTATTGAAGGTGAGTTTTCATTAAAGAGCTTAACTAAGATAATTGAAAATTGTTTAAGTTTTAACAAAGATTTAACTTTTTATGTTAACAGTTTAGCGGCATTAGATGAATTTTTGTTTAATTTTGTTGAGGTGAAAGTTACATGCAAAGAGTTGTAGGCATAAAATATTCTAAAGAAGGGAAAGCATACTTTTTTTCTCCAAATGGCTTAGAGCTTAAAGTTGGAGATAAAGTTATTGTTTCAACGGTCAACGGCAATGAATTTGGCATTGTTGATTTTGCTGAACGTGAAGTTAAAGACGAACTTATAAAAGGCGAAATTAAGCCCGTTTTAAGGCTTGCAACGCTTCAAGATGAAAACAGAAGAAGCGAACTTGATGAAAAAGCGAAAGAAGCGTTAAAAACAATAAAGAAAAACGTAACAAAACTTGGGCTTAAAATGAAGGTTACTTCGGCGTGCTTTACTTTTGACGGCTCTAAAATTATTATTGAATTTACCGCTGATGACAGGGTTGATTTTAGAGAGTTGTTAAAGGTTTTAGCAAGCGAACTAAAAACGAGAATTGAGCTTAAACAAATTGGTGGGCGTGATGAAGTTAAAAACAAGGGCGCAATTGGGCCTTGTGGGCAAATTTGTTGCTGTAAGAGATATTTAAATGACTTTGCGCACGTTAGTGTTAAAATGGCTAAAAATCAAGGCATAAGTTTAACTCCAACAAAAATTAACGGAGTTTGCGGAAGATTGCTTTGTTGCCTTAGTTATGAAAATGAATTTTATGAGAAAACACTTGCAAAGATGCCAAAAGTTGGAAGTGAAGTTAAAACAAATAAAGGCGTTGGCGTTTGCTCATTTAATGATATTTTAAGAGAAAGAGTTGTTGTTAAGTTTACTCAAAAAGATGGCTCAATTTCAAACGAAGAATTTGGGCTTGACGAAATAGAATTTAATAATCATAAAGGAGAAAAAGATGGCATACAGAATAACGGATAGATGCGCAAAATGTGGGAGTTGCGAACCAATGTGTCCTGTTGGGGCAATCAGCTTTAACGGCGAAAAATATGTTATTGACAAAAAACAATGTGTTTCATGCGGAATGTGCGCAAGCGTTTGCCCAGTTGGAGCCCCAGAACCTGATGAGAACTAATCTAGGGAAAGATTTTTATTTATGTGACCTTCAATATGAAGGTCTTTTTTGCTATCAAAGAAAAAACGGCTATGGCTTTACAACTGATGCCGTTTTGCTTGCTAATTTTATTCAAAATTGCGAAGATAAGCGTTTGGTTGAATTTTGTTCAGGCTCAGGTGTTATTTCAATTCTAGTTAATGCTAAAAAGAAACCAAAAGAGATTTATTGCGTTGAAATTCAAAAAGAATTAGCAAAAATGAACGAAGAAAGCCTAGCGTTTAACAAAATTAAAAACATTAAAGTTATTTGCGACAGTCTTGAAAACTTTGCTAGTTGTGTTAACGATAAATTTGATGTTGTTTTAGCAAACCCTCCATATTATAAAGTTGGCGCTGGAAGGCTTCCAATTAGCGTTGAAAAAAGATTGTCGCGCTTTGAAGTTAAAACTAATATTATTAGTTTGGTTAGTTCCGCTAAAAAGGTTTTAAATGAAAACGGAAAACTTTATTTAGTTTTTTTAACAGAGCGTGAAAACGAATTAAATAGTGCTCTTAGCGAAAATGGTTTTAAAGTTATAAGAAAACAATATGTTCGCCCAAAAGCAACTCAAGATAGCCATATCTTTTTAATTGAGGCCGGTTTAAATTATAATGGCGAAGAAAAACTTTTGCCAGATATTATTGTTACTAACGCAGATGGAAGCGAAACTGAACAGATTAAAGAAATTTATGGCAGAAAGCCTACATAATTTTGCAGAGTAAGCAGGCTATTATTGAGCCAATAAAACAACTTATTAAAGCAACTGGGATCGTGTATCCTAGTTTTTTTACCTTTGTTGTTGAAAAATAAACGGCAGTAACATAAAAAACGGTTTCCGTGCAACTCATAATAACGCTTGCGCAACGTGAAATATAACTATCAGGGCCATAAGTTGCAAAAATCTCACTAATAAGCGCAAGGCTTCCAGAACCGGTAAAAGGTCTTAAAACCAAAAAGTTAACAAGTTCTTTAGGAATTCCTAACAAAGCAAACACTGGCGCAACAAAAGTGCTTAATTTTTCAGCGAGCCCGCTAAGTGAAAATAATTCAACAGCGCAAAAGATTGCAACTAAAAGTGGAAAAGTTTTAATGCAAAGGTCAACGGCCTCCTTAGCGCCTTTAGCAAAACACGAATAAGCATTAATGTTTTTTATTAAACAAGTTATAAACAAGAGTAATAAAAAAACAGGAATAATATAAACTGCCATTAGTCTGCTTTGCCTCGCTTAATTTTAAACCTGTGAATTATTTTTACAAAAATTATGGCGATTGCGGTTGAAAGAACGCTTCCTATTATTGACGGAAGAATTATTGATGAAGCATTAACGCTGCCGGCGGCGGTCATTAGCCCCATAATGCTCGTTGGAAGAAGTTGAATACTTGTGCAAGAAATAACAACAAGCATAATCATTGGGAAAGTTGCTTTCTCTTTGTCTTTTCCCATGCTTTCAATGGCTTTAATTCCTAAAGGGGTTGCGGCGCCATTCATTCCTAAAAGGTTTGCGCTCATGTTTAAACTAACAAGGCGTTTGCTTTCATCATTTAGCGTTTTTTTACCAAAAATTAGGTCAATTATTGGTGAAAGAATTTTAGAAATAAACTTGGTTAATTTGGTTTGCTCTAAAATTGAAAAAATGCCAATCCAAACAGCATAAACCGTGCAGAGTTCAAAGGTTAGAGTTAGCGCTTTATTTGAAGCAGAAAGAAGCCCCGTCATAACGGAGTTTGGGTCAATAAAAAGCATTGCACAAATGCTTGAAACTAAAAGCATTAACCAAACCTTATTCATATTAAACTTTATGAAAATAGTTTTGTTTTTAGAAGAAATATGATAAAATGCAATTATGAAATTTATTGATTCACATTGCCATTTACATAACGAAATAATTTCAAATGACGAAGTTAAAGCGATTATTGAAGAAGATGACTCGCTTTTGTTTTGTTTAATTCAAGGCGCAAGCGAAGAAAGAAACAAAGAACTTGTTGATTTTATTAAAACTTGTGATAAGGCTTATGGGCTTGTTGGGCTTCACCCAGAAGATTTACAGTCGCCAGAAGAAAATGACAAGGTAATTGAAAACCTTAAAACTTATGTTAAAAATGAAAAAATTGTCGGTATCGGCGAAATTGGGCTAGATTTTCATTTTAGAAGCGATAATAAAGAAGAACAGCTTAGGGTTTTTGAGAAACAATTAAAATTGGCGGGCGAGTTAAAACTTCCGGTTTGCATTCACTGCCGAGAAGCAAAAGTTGAACTTTATGAAATTTTAAAACGAAATAAAGAAAACTTTAAACATGGAGTTGTTATTCATTGTTTTAGTGAAGATAGTGATTGGGCAAAGAAATTTATTGATTTAGGTTGTTATCTTTCTTTTTGCGGAAACTTCACTTTTAAAAACTATGATAAAAGCAACATCAAAGTTGTTCCGCTTGATAAGTTGTTAATAGAAACTGATTCGCCATTTCTTTCACCAGTTCCTTATAGAGGTCAAATAAACAACCCAACAAGAGTTTGCGTTGTTGGTGAGGCGATTGCAAATTATTTAAATATTAGCCTTGAAGAGTTAGTTAATCAAACAACAAAAAACTGCATTTTGCTATATAAATTATAAAAAAACGAGCCAAAAATGGCTCTTATGGTTATCTTTCGCAGATTTCATTTGTTAGCCAGTGGCTAACGTTAGGTTGTGAAAAATATAAAAAACTATTCAAAAAGGAGTAAAAATTTGCACAATTTTAAGAAACAATTTGGTCAAAATTTTATATCTGATAAAGGTTTAATTGATGGCATTGTTGGTGATGCAAAAATAAACAAAGATGATATAATTATTGAAATTGGGGCAGGGCTTGGAAGTTTAACTAAAGAGCTTGCCAAATGCGCTAGGTTTGTTTACAGTTTTGAAATTGATAAAGATTTAATAGGCGAGTTATCTAAACTAGAAGAACAATATGACAACTTAAAGTTTATTTTTGAAGACTTTATGGCGTTTAATTTTGATAGTTTAAAAATAAATAAATTTAAAGTTGTTGCTAATCTGCCTTATTATTTAACATCACCAATTATTGAAAGGTTTTTAGTTTTAAAGCCTGAAAGTATGACTATTATGGTTCAAAAAGAGGTTGCTGAAAGGTTATCTAGCGAACCAGATAATAGCGAGTTTGGGGCAATGAGTGTTATTATTCAACATCAGGCTAGCGTTAAAATAACTAGAATTGTTGATAAAAAAATGTTTACTCCTGTTCCTAAAGTTGACAGCGCAGTTATTCATATTGAGTTTAATGGTAAAAACTATGACCAAGGGTTTGCTAAATTTGTTTATTCTTGTTTCACTTTTAAAAGAAAAACTCTTTATAATAATTTAACTAAAAGCGCTAAACTAGATCAAGAACTTATTGAAAAGATTTATGATAATTATAGATATTATAGAAATCGTTTGCGCTCAAATTCTCAGCGCGCGCGTTTTTATCAATATTAAACTTATCA
>JAILMD010000020.1 GCA_024692805.1 bacterium
CATTAGCAAACTCTCCGCTAGGCAACGAAAATATTATTGGTCAAAATTCCCCTATTAACCCAAATGTTAACTATGGCGCAGGAGTTATGCCTAACATACTAACCGGTTTAGTTACTAAAGATGACCAACAATCAATAAGTAATATTACATAATAAATAAGCCAAAAATGGCTTATTTTAATTTTTTGCGCAAATTTTCGATTATTTTTGCTTCAATTCTTGAAACCTGAACTTGACTAACTCCAAGGCTTAGTGCAACTTCCGATTGGGTTTTACCCCTGAAATATCTTAAAAGAATAATTTTTTTATCACGTTCATCTAATTTAGCTATTTCATTTTTTAAAAGCAAATTATCTAAAATTGATTCGTTATTATCAATTGTTATTATTTTATCGATTAAATTAGGGCTTGTTTCACTTTTGTCATCAGTTTTTTCATAAAGAGAAACTGTTTCTTTTTGGCTATCAAGGGCTAAAACAACGTCTTCTGGGTCGGCTTCAAACCTTTCCGCTAACTCATCAATTGTTGGCGAATCGTCGTGATTAATTTTATATTCTTCAAGGTAATTCCTAATTTTTACTGATAGGCTCTTAATTGCCCTGCTAACCTTAATCATTCCGTCATCTCTAAGAAATCTTTTTATCTCACCCGCTATCATAGGAACAGCATAAGTTGAAAACTTAACGCCAAAACTTTCGTCAAAATTATTTATCGCCTTTAAAAAGCCAACACAACCAAGTTGGTAAAGATCTTCATAACTAACGCCCTTAAACTGATATCTTTTTAAAACTGATTTAATTAAAGGAAAATTGCCTTGAATTAATTTATCTTTAGCGTCTTTATCGCCCAGCTTAGCCTGCTTTAAAAGAAAAGTTGTTTCTTCTTGGCTTAGGGGCGTAAATTCACCACCCGAACTAACCATTTTAAGCCCTTATAATCTTTTTCATTGAAACGATTAAACCGCCATCGGGGTTATCTCTAACATCAAGAGCATCCATAAAGCTTTCCATTAAAGTAAAGCCCATTCCTGAGCGCTCTTCTTTGGCCTTTGTTGTAAAAAATGGCTGCCTTGCTTCAGCAATATCTTTAATTCCAATGCCGTTATCTGCTATTGTTATGTAAATGACGTTAGCTTTGATTTTAACGTTAATCATAATCTTACCTTTTTTATTAGCATAGCCATGAATTATGCTATTAGTTACCGCCTCGCTAACTGCTGTTTTTATATCGCTAATTTCACTAACCGTTGGATTAAGTTGCAAGCAAAAAGCACTAACCATACTTCTAGCAAAACCCTCATTTTCTAGTTTTGCCTCAAAATAAACTGTAAATTCATTATCAACTTCAATTTCGTTACTCATAACTCCCCCTAAACTGCCAATTTTGGCATAATCTCATATATCCCACTCATTTTTAAAATTTTATCAATATGACCAATGGCGTTTTTAATTTCAATTCTAACCCCAAACTTTGAAAACTTATTATAACGAGCAAGCAAAACGCCAATGCCGGTGCTGTCCATAAAATCAACATCCTTAAAGTCTAAAACTAGTTTTGACGAGCCAAGCGATTTCATATCTTCTAATATTGTGTCAAGGCTAAGTCTAACGTGCTCGGCAGTAAACTCGTCAAGTTCGCCTTTAAGATGTGCAATAACAAAGTCATCAAAGTTTTCAAACTTAATTTCCATAACTAACTCCTTACCTCAATTTTAATTAATTAAGATAAAAATAACGGCAAGATTATTGCCGTTTTTTAATTATTTATGAATTTTTATAAAATAATCTGGTTTATATTGTTTAATGATTATAATTATCCAATTAAAGCAGTTTTTAATTTGTTTAAATCAACTAAGTTTGCCATAAAACAATAACTATCGTTGCATAGAGTAAAAATATTATCTTTCTTTGAAAAATCAAGGCAAAGAACTATTGTTGGTTTAAAGCAAAAATTGTAGGAAGACAAATCATGAACCCTTGAAATGTAACTAATATTTCTCATCAAAAATTCAAAGCCATTTAAATTAGATAAAATATCAATAGGACAAATAAAAGCAGCTTGATTTGAAATCTGCTTGGCTTTAATCATAAATTTTAAATAATAAGTTGATTTTTCAAGGCTATCAAGTTTAGCATATTTAATTTTCTCTTTAAAATTGCTCGGTTCAATTATAAATTCAAAAGGCGGAAAACAAAAACAATAGTCTAAATTATCATAATAGTTTAGAGCATCACAACAATTTAAATTAATTTTAGCCGCAATTGAGTTTTCTTTAAGAAAAAGATTAATTTTTGAATAAGCTTTTGTTACCATAAGTTTATCAATTTCGACGCCCGAAATAAACTTTGCAATATGGCTTGATATGTCATTTAAATTACCATATTTTTTCTTATATTCAAAAATATATCTCTTAATAATTTCTATTAAGATAGTCCCCTCACCAAAGCAAAGATTACAAACCTTTTTGCCTAATATCTTTTCTCCATAATAGCCAGCCAAATCTAGCATAATATTTGCAACATTTTCAGGAGTTTTAATTTGATTTAATCGCAGTTCACGTTTCATAAGGAATCTTATTATAACATATAAAAAAATATTTTTGAACAATAATATTCAAAAATATTTAAAAATTTTCAAAAATTGTTTATTATAACAATTCTTTAATTTTTGGTTCGATTTTTTCAGGAGTGTCGGTTGGGGCAAATCTTGCAACAACTTCCCCTTCACGATTAATTAAAAACTTAGTGAAGTTCCACTTAATATTTTTTCCAAAAACACCTTTTTTCTGGCTCTTAAGATAAGTATAAAGCGGACTTTCATTTTTTCCATTAACATCAATTTTAGCAAATTGCTTAAATTTAACACCATAGTTAATCGTGCAGAAAGTTACGATTTCTTGGTTTGTTCCTGGCGCTTGGTTAGCAAATTGATTGCAAGGAAAATCTAAGATTTCAAGCCCATCTTTAGCATATTTTGCATATAGTTCTTGAAGCCCTTTATATTGCGGAGTAAACCCGCAACCCGTTGCCGTGTTAACAATTAAAACAACTTTTCCCTTATAATCAGCCAAACTTACCATTTGGCCGTTAGCATCTTCAAGCGTAAAATCATAAATATTCATAAAATAACCTCCATGGTTATTTTATTTAATCCTATTAAACTTGTCAAATATTTTAATTATTCCAGTTCCAATCGGCAACTTCAGGAATATCAACGCCGTTTTCTTTTATAAATTCATCGTGATATCTAAGTTTTTCATTCATCTCGTTTTGAATTCTCAGTCTTGTTTGGTCATTTAGTTTAACATATTTAATTAATTTAAGCATCAAGTTAAACCTATCAACCTTGTTTCTAACGCGCATATCAAATGGAGTTGTTATTGTTCCTTCTTCGCAGTAACCTGAAACATGAAGATTTTGGTTATGCCTTGAATAAGTTAACATATGAATTAATTGAGGGTAACCATGGAAGTTAAATATAACCGGCTTATTAGTTGTAAATAATTTATCAAATTCATCATCAGTTAAGCCGTGAGGGTGTTTATCATTAGGCAATAACTTCATAAGGTCAACAACGTTAACAAACCTAACATTGAGTTTAGGAAGATATTTTTTAACTAGCGTTATTAATGCT
>JAILMD010000015.1 GCA_024692805.1 bacterium
TATCAAAAGAACTTTTATATCCTTTATAATCATCATTCGAATTACTATAATTTGTTGCTAATTTTCCATTATTCTTACTATCATAAGTTCCGGTTTCAAAGTTAAATTTCTTTTCTTCTTTATCGGGATTAGCGCTTTCAAAAGCTCTACCAAAAAACTCAGCAGTTGCAACACTAACTATAATTGAAACAATAAGCGTTCCAAAGGCTCCGCCTGTTCCTAAACCTAACGTTGTTGGCGTTCCGCTAAATAAATTAATAAAAAATTGAAGAAGCTCTGCGCCCGTTACCCCAAAAACGGCACATATATAAGCATTGCGCCTGCTTCGCCCCAAAATATAAGCAACCAGACCAGCAACTACACCATAAATAAACATTGGATCAATTAATAATTCCTCTGGGTCAGCAGGCATTATCCATTCAAGACCATAGATTATTCCCATTGTTATTAACGAGCCGATAATTGCCCTAACCAAATCACGCGAAAATCCAACTTTAACTAAAAGATAAACGCAAATTAAAAAAGGAATAATAAACCCACCAATTGAAATGCTAACCAAATCTCCAAACCAAATAGGAGGAATAATTAAACCAATAGCAATTAACAACAATAACAACAAAGCCTGTTTGTCATTCAGCCTAAGTTGATCTAAAATTCTTTGACCTGCCCCCATCATAACTATGATAATTAGGGTAGTTAAAATTATTAAACTAACGCTCATTTTTTGTTTTCTCCTTAGCAATAGTTTTTGTTGATTTATTTTTATTTATACAAAAAACAGGGCTATATTTTAGCCTTGTAAAAAACGCAAATCGTATTAAATTATTAATATTTATTTGAAAATTCTTTAATATTTGCAACAATTTTGCAGTTATTTAAATAAGACAATTTGTTTTCTTTGTTAATTTTAAAATTAATTTTATAGGCAAATAACTCTTGTTTTTTAGAATTTGTTTTCTTTAAATCTTCTCTTTTTGCATACTTTTCGTCGCCAACTAAAGCATACCCTAAGTATGCCATATGCGCTCTAATTTGATGTGTTTTACCATTATGAAGTTTAACTTGAACAAGTGTTAAATCGACGGTATGTTTTATTGGAGTTATGTCGGTTACTATCTCTTGGGTGCCTTTTGTTTTGTTTTTTGACACATAACTTATTGAATTTTTAGCATCCTTAAATAAATACGCTTTATCAACTAAATGCTTAGTAAAGTTTCCATAAACCCATGCAAGATATTCTTTTTCAACCATACCGCTTTTCATAGCGCTATGGATCAACTCGCTCACCTCTTTGTTTTTTGAAAATATGACGAGGCCAGCGGTGTTTCTATCTAGCCTATGCTCTGCCTGATAGTTCTTGTTTATTCTTTGAACTGTGCTTTCAAGGCTATTTTCACCTACGGTTAAAATGCCACTAGGTTTATTATAAACAATAACGTTATCATCTTCGTAAACAACTTCAAAGTTTGCTTTATCTTCTTTGTTTTGATAATAAACCTCAACGATGTCGCCAATGTTTAGGTTAAGGTTTGTGTTTGTTCGCTTACCATTAACTTTAATATCTTTTTGGCGCAATACTTTCATAATATCACCATAAGATAGCGATTCAAGTTCACTTTCAAGCAACTTTATAAGCTTTGTTTTTGCTTTTGTTGTAATTTTTAAATAATTTGTCATAATCTTTATCTCGAGTTAATTTTACCATAAATAAAGCTAATATTGCAAACATAAAAACAATAACAATCAAACTCCCCATTACCCCCAAGTTTGATAGCGCTAGATTATATGTTAGTAATGACACAGCGTACGCAATAACTAATTGAACAACAAAACTGGTTAAAGCAGTTTTTAAGCCAAACTCTTTTCTCATTGCTCCAAATGCACTAACACACGTTGGGTATAATAAAACAAAAACTAAAAACGCTATGGCGCTTGCCGCTGTAAAATGAGCTGGTGAAAGAGGGTTAAATAAACTAGAACTAAGCAAACCAATGCTGGTAACACCATTAGAAAGAATTAAAGAAGCAACAATCATTTCTTTTGCAAATAGGCCTGTAATAAGCGCAACTATAATGCTGGCAAGCCCAAAGCCAAGTGGTTGAAAAATTGGCGACAAAACTGACCCAATAACATTTAAAATTATTTTGTTACTATTCGGCTCAAAGCTTAATTTAAAAGTAAAGTTTGAAATAAACCAAACAACAACGCTCATAATTAAAATAATTGAGCCAATCCTCGTTACAAAATCTTTAACAGACCTAAGAGCATCTTGCATGATTTTTCCAATTCTAGGAAGCCTTAATTTTGGCATCTCCATTATAAAAGTTGTTTCTGGTTTTGTTTTGTTAATTCTCTTTGAAAACAAAGCAATAATCAAACCAACTAAAACGCCAATTAAATATAAACTAAAAACTATAAAAACTTTTAGGCCAGCAAAAAACGCCGAACAGATGCAAGCGTAAATCGGCAACTTCGCGCTACACGAAAAGTTTGGTAAAACCAAAGCCGTTCGCTTTCTAATCTTTTCGTCGGCAATATTTCGAGTTGTGAAAATTGCGCTGGTCGTGCAACCAAAGCCCATCATAATGTTAAAAACACTTCTTCCACTTAGCCCAAACTTTTGATAAAATTCATCAAACATAAAAGCAAATCGAGATAAAATTCCAACGTCATCTAAAAAATTAATAAAGAAAAATAAGAGCGCAATTTGTGGTAAAAAAGATAAAATTGAAATGACACCACCAAACAATCCATCATAAATAAAACTAACAAAAATATTACTAGTTTGAAATTTTAAATTAGGAAAAATTAGGTTAACCAACCTTTCAAAAATAGTTCCTAAAGATGATGAAAGATAGTTCCCAAACCTTCCAAACGTAAAAATAAAAATAAGTGCAAAAATTGCAAAAAACACAACTATTGTAAAGATTTTATTGCAAAATAATCTATTTAATCTATTATTTGCGCTTTTTTGAGAATAGTTTGCGTTATTTAAAATGTGGTTAATTTTAACATATTTTTCTTTTGCCTTATTTTTAAAATCTTCTTCATTTATGTTTTTTGTTTCTTTGCTGACCTCTTTTTCTAGTCTGTTATCATTACAATTTTTGCATAAAAAAGTTTCGCAGTTTTTGCAATAATAAACTGACTCAACTTTATATGGAAAATCATTAAAACTATTTTCGTCTTTATAATTTGAAATATAATTTAACAATTTAGCGCAACCCTTTTTAGTTCGCGCGTCAATATTAAAAACTTTAATGTTTAGCTCTTTAGATAGTTTTTCGCTAACCTCATTAATGTTATTAACTTCCTTTGACATATTAATTGCTAAAACAATATTTTTAAAACCGCTTTCAATTAAACTTAGCGTCAAATATAAATTTCTTTTTAAGTTGTTAGCATCACAAATATTTATAATCAACTTGTCTTTATTTTTGCGTAAAAAATCAACACTAATTTTTTCTTCTGGTGAAAAACAATCAAGTGAATAAATACCTGGCAAGTCATATAAAACGTGATCAGTTTGCTCTATTTTTCGCGCCTTAATTTGAACGGTAACTCCGTGCCAATTTGATGCCTTTTCACTTGCGCCGGTTAATGTGTTATATAGCGTTGTTTTGCCGGTATTTGGGTTGCCAACTAAAATAACCCTACCCATTAGTTACCTCAATTTTATCGCAAACATTTTTACTTAGCGCAACCAAATCTCCGCCAATGTCAACTAAATAAACCTTTTTCTTTGGTGAAACGGCATAAACTGAAACAACTGAATCTTGGCAAAACCCAAGTTCAACTATTCTTTTTAAAACTTTGCCGTGAAGATCAACCCTTGAAATTCTTGCAACTTTATTTAACTTTATTTCAGACAAATTCATACTATAATTTATGCAAATTATAATGATTTTTATGAGTTGTTTTTTAATAAAAAATGATGCAAATTGCATCATTTTTTATTATTAATTTTCAAACTCTTTTTCTTCATCGGTAATTTCTTTATAACTTTCAAAACAGAATTCTAATTTATTTTCTAGGCTATTAGTTTCATCAAAAACTTCTTCAAATTTTTGATTTAACTTTCCTGCCGCTTTAGTTAATTCTTCTTGAGAAATCTTACCTTGCGATTCAGCAATTTGCTCTTTACAATAATCAATCGCTAAAAGTCTTACGCTTGTTTCATCGACTCCTTCGCTAAAACCATAGTTATTGTCAGAAAAACTAATTTTAGACCTTCCCTCAGTAAACTTATAATTATCATGCCTCACTGAGTTGCGAACTGTTGATACATTTTTAAAAATAAATGACTTTTTACCAAAAATTTTATAATAATCATCTTGTTCATATGCTATTTTTGCAACTAATAAAGCACAGTTGAAATAATGGAAATATCCGCTATATTTATAAACTCCAGTTCTATATTGTTTATGATTTAAATAATAATCAACAAAACTCATTAGTTGTTTTGGAATTATCGAGCTTTTAATGGTAAAGTTTTTTGAAAATGATAAGGGTGATA
>JAILMD010000048.1 GCA_024692805.1 bacterium
TGTTTTTTCACTAACAAATCTTGAAATAAACCTAACAAATCCGTTTGCAAAACCAGGAATTATATCCGCTTTGTTTTTCTTTAACTTCTTTAAAGAATAGTTAGCAATAAATTCTGGGCTTTTAGCCGTTACCCTTCCGCCAAGCCCTTGGCTAGCAATAGCGTCTTTCATCGCAGGGGTTGTTGGAATTCCGCCAGGGCAAACAACACTAACTTTAACCCCTCTTGGTTTTAATTCTTGCCTTAGGGCAACCATAAGTTTTTCAAGTAAACTCTTTGTTGAAGCGTAAATGCTCATATATGGCATAGGATAAAAACCGCCAAGGCTTGAAACTGTTAAAATTTCTTTAACATTAAAATTATCTAAAACCTTTCTAGTTAAAGCAACTGTTCCCAAACAATTAATTCTTATTGCGTTTAATAGTTTTTCTTCGCTAAGCTCTAAAAAACCACCTTCAACAATGAGCCCTGCGTTATTTATTAGCCTATCAATATTAATTTTGTTAGTTTTTACGTAGTCAATAAGGTTAACAATGCTTTTTTCATCGCTTAAATCCATAATAAATGATAAAATCTGCAGATTTTGATATTCTTTTTTTAGATTATCAACAAATTTTTGCGTTTTTTCTGCATTAGTTCCCGTTATAATAACATTAGAGCCATCATTTAAAACAGATTTAGTAAAAGCGCTACCTAACCCACCGCAAGCGCCCGTTATGAGCGTCCACTCAATTTTGTTATCTTGCTGATTCATCATTATCTTCCTCTATTGGATCTAAACTTGATGAGGCGGAAATTCCATTTGTAACAATTTTAACATGGTTTTTCTCATTATCAATTATTAATTCTTCTTTATTCATTCTTGTTGGTAATGCCCTATCATTACCAACGCCTTCAATCATTAGTTTTAAAAAACTAACACAACCGCTTTGATTAACAGAAACGTCACAATGGCAAATTATAGCGCCACCAACATTATATCTTCCGTCAATAATATTACTTCTAGCAGCACCACACATATTATAATCTAACATTGAAATAAAGTTGCCATTAATCAATGTTTCTTTTTTAGACAATAATTTAAAATTATTGAATGTTGATAGAAATTCTTTAACTTTTCTTTTAGCAACACCATTTGAGATTGTGTCAAGTCTTAATAAACTTCCTTTAACAATTTCATTATCAACTTGATTAAAAATGTTAAGATTGCCAATATAAAAGCTATCCATCTCTAAATTTTCTTGTTCTAAAACCATAAATCCCCCATTGAACAATGAATATTTTAGCAAGAAACGCTAAAAAAGTCAAGAAACTAGATAACAGCCCTCAAACCCTTTGGATAATAATTTTTAAGCGTTCCAGAAACCGCTTTTGCGCCGCCTAAACAAACACCAGAATAGAAAACGCTAACGAAGCCATTTAAATCATTATCTAATTTAACTTCAAGTCCACGCAAATAATCTTTCATTTGCTCAAACGTTAACTTAATTTTATTTTTAAACAAATTCCCATAAACCCTAAAGAATTGATGATGAGGAATCATTCTGTCGCTAGTTACGTCGCCAACTTTTATTCCCCTGCTAACATAATTTAATTTTAGCCCATCAAATTCATTTCTAACATAAACGGATTCACCACAAACTTTAAGTTCAAAATTAAAATTATCTAGGGTTTTTGCTATAAATTCTTTTGCAATTTTTAATACTTTTTGCTCATTTTGGCCAACTTTTGCAGTTTTTTGCAAATTTTTAATAACTTTTTCTTCTTTTTGCTCATTTTTTTGCACTTTTTGAAGTAAACAAATAAATTGTCCTTCTCCAAGTGTCCCAAAAGGATAACATCTTCTTGCTAACTTTAAATCAAAACCACTTTCAATTTCAATTCCATCGTCAGTTATCTTTTCGATTTCATTACTAACCTTAACAATTTTAAGCCCTAATTCTTTTATTGCCCTTAAAACAACACCTTCATTTTCAAGCGTGTTATAAGTGCAAGTTGAATAAACAATATATCCATTAGGCTTAACACATTTTACTGCTTCGCTTAAAATATCAAATTGCCTTTGGGCGTTTTTAGCAGGCAACTCATTATTCCATTCTAAAATTGTTTCAGGATTTTTTCTAAACATTCCCTCTCCGCTGCAAGGAGCATCAACAAGGCAACCATCAAAAACTTCTTCAACCTCTCTCGCTATTTCTTTTGGTGAGTTATTTAAAACTATAAAGTTATCAAGCCCAAGCCTTTCAAGGTTAGAATATAAAACCTTTGCCCTGTTAGTTACAATTTCATTACTAACAAGCCTAACATTTTTTAAACCAAGTTTAACATCAATGCTTTTGCCACCAGGGCTAGCGCATAAATCTAAAACACAAGGGTTTTCACAATCTTTAAGCGCGTTAACTAAAACGGCCCCCGCAACCATACTAGAAGGCTCTTGCAAATAAATTAAACCTGCGTGATGAAACCAAGCGTTTCCAAGCTTAGCGTCACTATCAAGAAAATAACAAAACTTAGGCATCCCATCAGGAAGGGGCCTAACACTAAGGTTTAAATCTTCAATTTTAAACTTAGAATTATTATTAAAAACAAGCCCGCGCTTAGCTGGCTCTTTAAAACTTTCTTCAAATTTAATGTAATCATCTTTTAAAAGCGCCTTCATATTTGCTTTAAAAGATTCAGGTAAATTTATCA
>JAILMD010000049.1 GCA_024692805.1 bacterium
AACACCACAGAATTTTCCAACAATTTCTTGAATCTTTTCAGCTTCGTCTGACCAATTTGTTGCATTAGTTGCTAAAACCCAATAATAAGTGTCATCAGTTGCAGGAACGCTAACATTTAAAACTTTATAAATAGAGTCAAGACCAACATTAATAACTTCAGGGATTATTGCTTTATAGTGATTGCTTGCTGTTAAACTAACAATAACATTTTCAACAACTTTCTTATCTTTATCTGCTAAAATCTTAATTATTCTATCAGCAGCATTATCCCCTCTTGCAGCATTAACAAGTCCTGAATTAACACCAACTCTTAATGTGCTAATCATTGCTGAAACATCTTCTTTAATTGTGTCAACATTAGAAACCTTCATTGTTTTAATAACTTTTGAAAGAAGGTTGTTTAAAATAGGGCTTTCGCTAATTTCAGGTTTACTAACGCCCATAAATCTTTGACCGTTATCCCATTTAGTAAAGGCATAACTAGCAGTTTCACTTAAAACACGACTAATAACTTTGCTCTTATAAGCAACTTTTGTTATTTGATCAATATTTTCAATAAAATCGTTATTGATCGTAAAGCCGTCTTTCATAATTTGTCTTGCATAAGGAACCATTTCTGATGCGATGGCAATTTCGTCAGATAAACTAACTTGCTCGCCGTTAACGGTTTTTGTTGAAAGTTTATCAAAAGTTGCTTCACTTAATGCTCCAACACCAATTCCACGATAAAGTTTAATGATCCAAGTGTTGTTAAAAGCATCAGTGTAAGTTTTAACTTGCTTCATAATTTTTTCGATTTGGTCATCAGCGCTGCTAACTTCAACAACGTTACTATCGTTAACTAAAACAACATCATATTCCCTAGTCATGCTAGTGCTCTCGGCTTCAGCGTTGCTTTCAGCAACTGTTTTAGCAGCAATATTTATCGCACCAAAAACCGGAACGAATAAAACCGCTAAAACAACTAGCGACCCTAAAACTCCAAGGCCAGCACCTAATAATTTGATTTTGCTTTTGTTTTCTAATCTTCTCTTTGAGAAAACAGTTAAAGCGATTGGAAGGTATAAAATTAAACCTAAAACAATCTTTAAAACAATGAATAAAACGACAAACAAAATAATGTTTGCAACCATTGCAGGAAGCGCAACAATAAGCGCAGCAAGGGTTTCGCTTGATTCCATTGCCTCTCTAATATATTCTATTGATTTTAAATATTCAATAGCATATTCTTGAAGGGTTGAAACCGCCGTTCCGTTAACCGTTGCATTAACCTTAATGTTTAAGATTGCTTCGCTAATAAGTGGCGCAATAAAGAATGCTAAAACTGCGCAAACTAACGTAATAATTAATGCTAAGATTGAGCGTTGGTAGCCTCTAACCCAACCAACTAAAAATCCAATAATTATTGCAACTAACGCAACTGAAGCGATAATTGCAGACAGTGTACTTGCTCCCATAATTTTCTCCTTTCTGTTTAATTATAACTAATATTTATATTTTTAACAACAAAAAAGACGCAATTTTTGTTTTTTCCATCAATTTTGTTTCTTCTTTTTTAAAATGAAGGAACTAATCATAACCCCAGCCGCCATCAAAACTATGCTTAATAAAACCTGAATAACTAAATCTTGCCCTGCTAATTTATTAACCCCATCAACAACTTCTGGGCTAATAGCAATACTAATTATTGATGAAATACTTAACCCAGAAATCATAAAAAAGGCAGTTTGTTTATTCGTTTTTAAAATTTTATCAATAACTTTTGAAAAAATAATTAGCCCTAAAATAAAACCAATAACAAGCGCTAAAAATAACAATATAATTTTTGGATTGTCTTTTATAGCGCTAAAATGTAAACAACTTAAAATAAAAGAATATTCATTAACCGCAATTAAAAGTGCAGTTGCGCTTAACCCCGGAATAATTTGTGTTAAACTAATTAAAACCCCTAAAATAAAATAAAAAACTAACTTTAATGCTGTTATGTTAACGGCTCCAATTTCGCTGTTATTATTAAACAAAAGCGCAAAAATGCTAACCAAAATAGGAATAACAAGCCCAAAAACAAATAAAACAACTCTCGCTTGTGTTTTCTTCTCATTTTTTATCTCGTTAAAAACAACCGGCAACGCTCCCATCATCAGTCCAACAAACAACCCAACCAAAATAATAGGATAAATTAAAAACAGCCTAGAAATTGCTAAAAGCCCAACAATAAACCCAACAACCGCGCCAACCCCAATCGGAAATAAAAATAAAAAACTCTTTTTAAAATCAGTTATTAAATTTGAAATAGAATTAAGCATCGGCTCATACATTAAAAAGATAATGGCAATTGTTGCTCCGCTAACCCCGGGAATAATAACGGCAAGCCCCAAAAAGAAACCAAGCAAAACTTTCTTAGCCCAATTCCCCATTTCGCAGACTATAACTTTATTACTTCCCATTTCTAAATTATATTCACTCGTTTTTACTTAAAAACCCTTACCAATATTTTTAGCAAAAACACAAGTAATATGCCCTATTTATGCGCCTGGCGCCAATAATTTTGGTAATTTATCGCTATTTTTTGCAAAAAATTTTTCAAAAACTCTTTTACTTTTCAAAAATCTATGATATAATCAAACCGTTAACCCACTTTATTAACTTAAAGTGGCCAATATCGCGGAGGGATACTCAAGTGGCTGAAGAGGATGCCCTGCTAAGGCGTTAGTACGGTTTTAAGCTGTAGCGCGGGTTCAAATCCCGCTCCCTCCGCCAAATAAAGAAATCTGGATTTATTCCAGATTTTTTTATTTCCGAGCAGTGTTTGAGAACGTGCTGATTCCACGAGGAATTTGTTAAAACTAATAAATTACTTTAACGAGATTTATGGCAGAAAATTCAATAAGATTTTTAAGCTAAAATGAAAAATTAAGGTTGCTCGCTAGGGGCTCCTGCAAGCGTTCTTAATTTAAGGCTTTAGCCAAAAAGATATTGAATTTGCGTATCTATTGCGCCAAGCGGGGTTAGAGCGAAGGCGAAATAAAATCACGTTCAAATCCCGCTCCCTCCGCCAAGTGAAACTGATAAAACCCTAGTGGAATTATCAGTTTTTTTATTGCTAAATTATTCTTACTGAATTACAAAACTCCTTATATATTTGCTTTTGTTGTGGACTTTTGTAGCATAATTCTCGTAGTAGTAAACGGAATAAAATATTGTTTAAGCGACTTATTTGACTAGGTTTTTAACCTGGTCTTTTTTTATTTCTATACAATATTTTATTCTTTTTTCGTTGACTACTACATTAAAACAATAAACTCAAATCTTCTTACCGAAATATGCTAGTTGTCCGCTGCCAAAAGGCAAATTTAATATAAGGAGGAAAAGAAGATGAAGAAAGTAAAGTATGGAATAACTAGATATAGTAAAAAAGGTTCTTACAGATTTACTGGTTATGGAATACTTGATGGCAATGACTTAATCACTAAATA
>JAILMD010000050.1 GCA_024692805.1 bacterium
ACTTATTAATTAATTTCTGGTCATTAATTTTTGGGTTATAAGATGGAAGAAAATTTAGAATTAGAAAACTTAACAGATAATCAAGAGAGTGAGATTAGTTTTAAGGTTAAACTTAAAGATTTTGAGGGCCCACTTGATTTATTATTAACTCTTATTAAAAACGCAAAAATAAATATTTGTGATATTTTTTTGAGCGACATAACCGAGCAATATCTTGCTATTGTTAGCAGTGAAACCGAACTTGATAGCGAAGAAGTTAGTGAGTTTATTGATATGGCTGCAACGCTTCTTGAAATTAAGTCAAGAAAACTTCTTCCTAAGCCAGAAGTTATTTTAGAAGAAACCGAAGACCCTGAACAAAAACTTATTAGGCAACTTGAAGAATATAAACTCTTTAAAGAAACAAGTGAAAAACTTAAAGATATTGAAGACACAGGTAAATTTTTTAAAGCGCCAGATGAAAGCGCTAATGAATTTAGATATGTTTTGCCTGAAAGCCTTGATTTAAATGCGCTTGCTCGCGCCTTTTCAAAAATAATGTTTAGGGTTAGCGTTAAAGCGCAAACTCCAACAGAAAGAAAAATTCAAAAAGACAGGTTTACTGTTGCGCAAAAGATGGGGCACATCAAAGACTTGCTTTTAATTAAAAAGGAATTCAAGTTTAGCGAACTTTTTGAAGCCGACTATTCAAAGAGCGAAATAATTAATACCTTTTTAGCGCTTTTAGAATTGTTAAAGGGTCAGAAGATAACTTGCACTCAATCATCAACTTTTGATGATATTGATATTAAGAAAAAAGAGGATTAAAATGGAAAACCTAAGCGAAGTAATTTTAAGTGTTTTATTTGTTAGTGGTGAAAGCGTTAGAAAAGAAGACATTATTTCAAAAACTAACGCAACTGAAGAAGAGTTTAATGACGCAGTTTCTGCCCTTAAAAAGAGATTTGATAAAAAGAGTGGAATTGTTTTATTAGATTTTAATGGAAAACTTCAACTTGCTTCTAACTCACTTTATAGCGAAGAAGTTAGCGTTGTTTTAAATCCAATAAGAGAGAGAAATCTTTCAAAAGCAATGCTTGAAACTGTTGCAATTATTGCCTATAAACAACCAATAACAAGGCTTGAAATTGAAGAAATAAGGGGTGTTTCAAGCGATTATGCTATTAATATTTTGCTTGAGCATAACCTTATTGAAGTTGTTGGAAGAAAAGAGGCTGTTGGCAGACCTGTTTTATTTGGAACAACTGATGAATTTTTAAAGAGGTTTAATTTAAGCAAGATTGATGACCTTCCTGATTATAACGCGCTTCTTGAACAAATTGAGGTTATGCATACTCGCCCAAGTGAAGCGCTTTATGATGAGTTTAGCGTTCCAACTGACAAAATTAAACACGATGAAGAGAACGTTAAAGAGGGTGAAGAAGCTCCAAAAACTGAGCCTAAATTTGAGTTTTTAGATATAATTAAAAATGATGATGAAGGCGAATTTGTTTAATATTTAAAACCTTACATTTTTTAATTAAAAAATACACATAACTAAGATATGAAAGTTGCTTTGATAGTAATTTTAGTAATCTTAGTTATTTTTTTGATTATGATTTTTCCGCTTAGGGCAAGGCTTCAATTATTGTTTAATTTGCTTGATGGGTTTAGCGTTTATTCAATAAAGGTTTTATTTATAAAAATTCTTTTAGGGCGTTCAAAACTAACTATCAAAGGCATCAAAACAGAAAATGCTGTTAACAAACTTTATTCAGATAAAAACAACCCCAACGCAACTAACGAGTTTAACTTTAAATTATTAAAAAGAGTTAAGGCAAACAAGTTAAACGCTATTTTAACTTTTGGGGCAATTAACCCATATTTTACAGCTCTTATTTCTGGAGCAGGACTCTCGCTTTTAAGCATTTTTAATGGCATAGTTTTAGATAAAAACCCAGATTGCAGAGTTTTTGTTGCCGCTAATCCAAGATTTTATGAAAATGTTTGCGAGTTAGTTTTGCAGGTTAGTTTGAGTTTAAGTTTGATGCAATTACTCATTAGTTTTATTGAGTTAAAAAAGGAGAAACAAAATGTGTAAAAAGAAGATTAACGTTCAAAAAGAAAACCCAATTGAAGATTTAATTTCAAAGTGTTTAGAAAAAATTAAAAGCGTTATTGACGTTAACACTGTTATCGGAAGCCCAATTGAAAACGAGTTTGGCGCCGTTATTTTGCCAATCAGTAAGGTTAGTATGGGGCTTGTTACTGGTGGCGGGCAATATTCAAACAGAAAGAAACAATCATCTTTTCCGTTTGCTGGCGGAAGCGGGGCAGGGGTTAGCGTTAACCCAATTGGCTTTTTAACAATTATTAATGGTGTTCCTAATTTTATAAGAATTGAAAACAGAACAGGCTTTGATAAGATTGGCGACCTTCTCCCTGAAATTTTAGAAAAGTTATCTAACGGCGGCCAAAAATGATGAAAAGATTTTTGATTTTGTTGTTATCGCTCTTTTGTTTGGCTATCAGCGTTAATTATTGTGAAAGCGCTTTTGCAGAAGAAGAAAACCTTTCGTCAGCAAAAGCCTATTGTGTTTGTGAAGTTAAAAGCGGGCGAATTCTTTATGAAAAAAATGGCGACTTAAAACTTCCAGAAGCAAGTTTAACAAAAATTATAACGGCGATTGTTGCGATTGAAAACAACCCTGACCTTGAAAAAGTTGTTGAAATTAGTAAAGAAGCGGTTGGCGTTCCTGGAAGCAGTATTTATTTAAATAAAGGCGAAAAATTAAAGATTATTGATTTGCTTTATGGGTTAATGCTTAGAAGTGGAAATGATAGTGCTGTTGCTTTAAGCATAGCAACCAGCGGAAGCGTTGAAAAGTTTATTGAACTTTGTAACGACTTTTGTGAGCGTATCGGCGCAACTAACACTCACCTTGTAACGCCCCATGGGCTTCACGATGATGACCATTTCACAACGGCTAATGACCTAGCAAAAATAACAAGTTATGCGCTTTCTAACCCTGTTTTTCGAACTATTGTTGGAACAAAACAGATAACAATTCCTAACACGGTTAAGGGTGAAAATAGACTTTTAGTTAATAAAAATAAACTTTTAAAAAAGATGCCTGATTCAACAGGCGTTAAAACAGGGTTTACGAGCCAAGCCGGAAGGTGTTTTGTTGGAAGCGCTAAAAGGGGAGAAATGGAGATTGTTTGCGTTCTATTAAACTGCAACCCAATGTTTGAAGATTGCGAAAAACTGCTTGAAAAAGGGTTTAGCGAATTTGAAATGGTTGATTTAATTGAACCCTATTTAACTAAAGAAGTTGCTTTAAATAATAGTGAAGAAAAGTATTTGAAAGTTTATTCAAGAAGGGGGCTTAGTTACCCTCTTAAAAACGAAGAAAAAACTAATGTTAACATTGAAATTGATTTACCAAACTCACTAACTGCGCCCCTAAAACGTAATCAGGTTGTTGGCGAAATTAGAGTAAGCCTAGCAAAAAAGTTGATTTTTTCTGAAAATTTATATAGTATTAAAGAAGTAGAGGCAAACGATTATTTTTCTAACATACAAAAGATTTTAGAAGGTTTAGTTTAATGAGAATAAACAAATATTTAGCAAGTTGCGGGTTAGGTTCACGAAGAAAAGTTGAAGAACTAATAAAAGAAGGAAGGGTTTGCGTTGATGGAAAGGTTGAAACAAACCTTTCAACTGACATAACAGATAAAAATGAAGTTACTGTTGATGGAAATGTTTGCGCGCCTAATAGCGAATTTGTTTACCTTTTGCTTCATAAGCCAAAAGGCTATATTTCTTCGGTTAGTGATGACCGCGGAAGAAAAACGGTTATGGATCTTATTCCAAAGGAATTAAGATTTGTTAAACCAGTTGGAAGGCTTGATTATGATAGCGAAGGCTTGCTAATTTTAACAAATGATGGCGACCTTGCTTTTAATTTAACTCATCCATCAAAGCAAATAGGGAAAACTTATTTGGTTAAAATTGAAGGGAATATAACTGAAGGGCAATTAGCGGTTTTAAGAAATGGCGCCGTTGTTGATGGCGTTAGGCTTGCTAAATGTAAAGCAAAGGTTGTTGAAAATAAAGATAATATAACAAAACTTGAAGTGACAATTTTTGAAGGGAAAAATAGGGAAATTAGAAAGATGTTTGAAGCTGTTGGCTATCTTGTTATCTTTCTTAAAAGAACAAAAATTGGTGAGTTAACTTTAAGGGGCGTTGACAGGGGCGCTTATAGAAATTTAACCCCTAGTGAAGTTGCTTATTTAAAGGCTTTATAATGAAAGTTTGCGTTATTGGTGGCGGAGCAAGCGGCCTTATGGCTAGCGTTTTACTCGCGCGAAGGAGCGTGAGCGTTTCTTTGTTTGAAAAAAATAAAGAGCTTGGTAAAAAAATTTTGATAACAGGCAAAGGGCGCTGCAATGTTACCAATATTAAAACAGGAGAAGAGTTTTTAGAAAATGTTATTCGCGGCAAAAAGTTTCTAATGAGCGCTGAAAAAAACTTTTCATCAAACAAAACCATTGAGTTTTTTGAAAACCTTGGCGTTAAACTTAAAGTTGAGCGCGGCGGGCGAGTTTTTCCGGTTAGCGATGACGCAAAAACAATCCGCGATGCTTTTGTAAGTGCCCTAAAAAGAGAAAAAGTTGAAGTTAAATTAAATAGCGAAGTAAGCGAAATTTTAGTTGAAAACAATAAGTTTTATGGAATTATTGCTAGCGGCAAAAAACTTAATTTTGATGCCTGCGTTATAGCAACAGGTGGGCTAAGTTATCAAACAACGGGCTCAACCGGCGATGGTTTAAAGTTTGCCAAAGATGTTGGCCATAGTGTCACAGAATTAAAACCTGCCCTTAATGGAATTAAGGTTAAAGAAAAGTTAAACCTAGAAGGGTTAAGTTTAAAGAATGTTAGAGTTAGCGCGGTTTCAAATGGAAGAATTCTTTATTCTAGCGAAATCGGCGAAATGCTTTTTACAAAGGTTGGAATAAGTGGACCGTTAGTTTTAACAATGTCTAGTTTTATTAACAGAAGCCCTGTTGAAAAAATTATTATTGACTTTAAGCCTGCGCTTTCTATTGAGCAAATAAACGCGAGAATTGAAAGAGAAATCAAAGATAATGGCAAAAAACAAATTAAAACATTGCTTCGATCATTTTTGCCAGAAAGATTAGTTGATGAATTTGTTTTAAGGCTTAAAGTTAATAGCGATTTGAAAATTAGTCAATTAACAAAGGAAATAAAAATTTCACTTATTAATTTATTTAAAAATTTTGAATTAACAATGGTTGAAGTTGAGCCTATTGAAACGAGCGTTATAACAAGCGGTGGGGTTAGCCTTGACGAAATAAGCCCAAAAGATATGAGTTCTAAAAAGGTTGGCAACCTGTTTTTCATTGGTGAATGCCTTGACGTTGATGCATTAACCGGTGGTTTTAACCTTCAAATTGCCTTTATGACGGCTAATGCTTGTGCTAATTCAAAACTTTTTGAGGAGGTAATATAATGCTTTTTTGGATAATGTTTGTTATTGCATTTATTCCGCTAGTTATTATTTTTCCTGCTAGAGTTTTTAAACGTAAAAACTTAAAACAAGTTAAAGGCGGTGCAGTTTTAGTTTGTAATCACTATTCAAATCTTGACTGCATTGAGCTTTTTATTCATTTAAGAAAACACATTCGTTTTCTTGCTAAAACTGAATTATTTAACACCAAGTTTAAAAGACACTTTTTTAAAACGGTTGGTTGCATTGAAATAAAACGTGGCGAAGCCGATATTAACGCTATTAGAAATAGTCTTGAAGTTTTAAAGAAAAAGAAGATATTAGGGGTTTTCCCTGAAGGAACGAGAAACCTTGAAGAAAAAGAAGGTTTAGGCGAAGTTCATAGTGGCGCTATTGTTATTGCGGCGAGGGCTGGAGTTCCTATTATTCCAACTCTAATTTATAGAAAACCAAAAGCGTTTAGGAAAAATTATATTATAGTTGGCGAACCATTTTACGTTGAGAGCCAAATTCCTAAAAAACCAACGCCAGAAGAAATTGAAGCAGCAAGGCAAAAACTTATTAGCATTTCAAATGATTTAAGAAATCAAATTGACGAAAAATTAAATAAAAAGAAAAAGGCCTAAACATAATATAAATCGTTATTGAATAAAATTAACCAAAGGTGAAGTTATGAACTTTTGGCAAAATAGCATTGATAACGTTTTAAAAGAAGTTGGGTCTAATAAACTTGGTTTGGCTGAAAGTGAAGCCCAATTAAGTTTAAAAAGATATGGAAGTAATAATATTGAAAAACAAAAAAAGGTGAGCTTAATAGCTCGCTTTTTTGCGCAGTTTAAAAATATTATGATAATTGTTTTGCTAATTAGTGCTTTTATTAGTTTAACGCTTGCGCTAGTTAAAGGGGAATATGGCGATTTAATTGAAAGCGGAATAATATTCTTTATTGTTATAGTCAATTCAATTATTGGTGTTGTTCAAGAAAAGCGCGCTGAAGATAGTTTGGCTTTGCTTGCGCAAAAAACTGCAAAAACTGTGCTTGTTTTACGCAAAAATGGTGCAAAACGCATTCTTTCAAGTGAGGTAGTTGTTGGTGATATTGTTGAACTTAAGGCAGGAGACTTTGTTCCGGCAGATATTAGGCTAATTGAGAGCCAAAACTTAAAGTGTGATGAAAGTTTATTAACCGGCGAAAGCCACGCTGTTTTTAAAAATGCTAACTTTATTGGTAATGAACTAACACCGCTTGCTGAAAGAGAAAATATGTGTTTAGCGGGAACGAGCGTTACTTTTGGCTCAGGCAAGGGTGTTGTTGTTAGCGTTGGGGAAAACACGCAGATGGGCAAAATCGCTAAAATTTTAAAAAAGAGCATAAAAGAAAAATCACCGCTTGAAAAATATATTGACAAAATTGGCAAAATTATAACGATTGGTGTTTTGGCGATTGTTTTAGTTGTTTTTATAGTTGAACTAATTTTTTCTTCAACACTTTCTATTTTTGAAGCATTTTTGATTGCGATAGCATTAGCCGTTGCTGCAATTCCGGAAAGTCTGCCGGCGGTTATAACAATTATCATGGCGCTTGGCGTTGAGCGTCTAGCAAAACAAGGTGCTATTGTTAAAACACTTGGCGCTGTTGAAACGCTAGGATGTTGTAATGTTATTTGCAGCGATAAAACCGGAACACTAACTCAAAACGAAATGCAAGTTAAACATATTTTCTCAAATGGCAAAATTTATAGTGAAGATGAATTTAACCCTGAAAGCAACCGCTTTTTGATGATGGGCATAAAGTTTTGTAATAATGCTAAAATCAGTGACAAAAAAATAATTGGCGACGCAACTGAAACTAGCCTTTTAAGGTTTTGTGAAAAAAAAGGAAACAACCTTGCTAGCGAAAGGATTTTTGAAATTCCATTTAACAGCGCTAGCAAAACAATGACAACAATAAACAAAGTTGATGATAAGTTAATAGCTTTTTCAAAGGGCGCACTTGATTATTTAATTGATAGTTGCTCATTTATTTTTGAAAATGGTTTAATAAGGTCAATAAACCAAGAAGATAAAAAGTTGATAACAAGTTTTCATAATAAGTTGGCATCATCTGGCGAAAGGGTTTTGGCGGTAACAATGCAATATGTTAATGATGAAAAAAGCGCAAAAAAGACGCAATTTTTGGCAAAAAACAATGTTTTTCTCGGTTTTTTGGGCATTTTTGACCCTCCTAGGCGTGACGTTAAGGCAACAATTGATTCTTGCGTTAGGGCAGGGCTTAAAACAATTATGATAACGGGCGATCACCCTGAAACTGCTTTTAGCGTTGCTAAAGAAATAGGAATTGCTAAAAATAGAAGTGAAGTTATAACTGGTAAAGCTCTCGAAACAATGAGTGATAAAGAACTTAAAAACAAAATAACTAACTATTCTGTTTTTTGCAGGGTTACCCCTGAAGATAAGGTTAGAATTGTTAAAGCATTAAAAGCAAGTGGTAAAATTGTTGCAATGACCGGCGATGGTGTTAATGATGCGCCAAGTTTAAAAGTTAGTGATATCGGAACGAGCATGGGAAGCGGAACGGACGTAACAAAAAGTGTTGCAGACTTAATTTTAACAGATAACAAGTTTTCAACGATTGTTGTTGCTATTAAAGAGGGGCGAACTATTTTTAACAATATTCAAAAAACACTACAATTTTTAATTTCAACAAATGCCGTTGAAGTGTTAGGAATTTTTATTACGGCGTTAGTGTTAAAAAATGCAATTTTTCTTCTTCCTAGCCAAATTTTGTTTATAAATTTAATAACAGATAGTTTGCCGGCCTTTGCGTTAGGTCTTGAACCAAGCGAAAAAGACGTTTTAAATTATCCGCCAAGAAATAGTAAAACTTCGCTGTTTTCTGGGGAAATAGGAACGGGAATAATTTATCAGGCCTTTGTTCAAACGCTTGTTGTTTTAGTTATGTTTGTTACTGCTAATGCTAGGCTTGGGAACGCCGTTGCAAGCACAATGGTATTTTTAACAATTTGTTATATGCAAATAATTCATGCGGTTAACTGCAAAACAACAAAGAGCCTAACTAAAATTAACATTTTTGCCAATAAAACGTTTAACATTAGTTTTGTTATTTTGTTTGGGTTGATAACAATGGTTGGTTTAATTCCAGTGCTTCAGGCTGCCTTTAATATTGTTCCTTTAACGCTTGGGCAATGGGGCATTGTTGCACTTTGCAGCATATCAATTATTCCTGCAGTTGAAATAAGCAAGTTCTTTATGCACCATAAATTTGGTGGTAAAAAACTTGCTTACAAAAGTTTAAAAATTGTTAAAAACTAATTATTAACGATATAATTTTCTGACTCAAAACTTGAAGGTTTGATTGAATCTTTATTAGGAATTGGAAGCGTTTTATATGCTGAAAGTTTAATGTTGTTAATAAGGTTGAGTTCGGCAAAACTTGACTCACCTTCAGGGGAAACAATAATATGATCAACAACGTCAATATCGTTTAACATGCAAGAGCAAATAATTGTTCGCGTAAAGGTTAAATCTTCGTCAGAAGGAAGACAATTAGTTGTTGTGTGACAATGAGAGATGATAATTCTTCCACAATTATTCTTAATTGCAAACTCGCTAATATCTCTTATGTTAATATCAATTCTGTTAAGGTTGCCTGATTTAATAAGTTTGCTGGTTATAACTTTGTTTTTGCCGTTAAGGCAGATAACAAAGAAATATTCTTCATTAAAATCTGGGTAAAGTGAACGGCAATAACTTTTAGCAGCGCTAGAACTATTAATTGGTAAAACTTTCTTTTTATCAAGGTTATATCTAGTTTTAAGCGAAGCAAATAAATTAACTAAAATAGCAGAATTATCGCCGATTCCATCAACTTCTTTTAGCGCTGAAATATCGGCATCTAAAACATTTGAAAGACTTCCAAACCTATCTAAAAGGCGGTGGGCAATAGGGTTAACGTCAATTCTAGGAATACTAAAATAAAGCAAAAACTCTAGAACTTCGTGATCAGAAAAAGCATCAAGCCCAAACTTTTTGAACTTGTTTTTCATTCTTTGCCTATGGTTAGAGTGAAGTGGTTTATTTTCTTTCATAACAATATTTTACAAAAAATGACAAATTTTTTCAACTATTTATTGAAATTTATTTTATTTAAAAGTCAATAAATTCTTAACTATGACGACTTAAAATAATTGACTAATATTATTAAAAAGTTTAAACTTAAATTAGAATAATTTAAAAGGAGATAAAAATTATGTGGTGGATTGTTCTAATCGTTGTTGGCGCATTAATTTTATTAGGCGTTATTTGGTATATCGCTTGCGCTAATAACTTTGTTCGTCTTAAAAACAATATTGACGAAGCATTCTCAACGATGGATGTTTATTTAAAGAAAAGATTTGATCTTATTCCTAATATCGTTGAAACCGTTAAAGGTTATGCAAAACATGAAAAAGAAACTTTTGAGGAGATAACTAAGGCAAGAGCAAGTGTTGGAAGTGCTAAAACTGCTAATGATAAAGTTAAAGCAGAAAACGCTATGAGCAAAGCTATTACAAGCCTTTTTGCTATTGCTGAGAATTATCCTGAACTTAAAGCAAACACTAACTTTCTTGATCTTCAAAATCAATTAAAGGTTATTGAAAGCGAAATTGCTAATTCAAGAAAATATTATAATGCTTGTGTTAAGGCTTATAATATCAAGATTGATATTTTCCCATCAAGCATTGTTGCTAGAAACAAACATCTTGAAAAGGCAACTATGTTTGAAGTTACTGATGCAAAAGAAAGAAATAATGTTAAGGTTCAATTCTAATTATGTCAATTAATTCTAAATTAAAGTTTAGCAATAAAATCATATTAATTATAGGGCTAATTTTATTAATTTGCCCTATTTTCTTCTCTAGCACTTCTAGTTATGCTAACCTTACTCCTGATCCTTTTACTGACCCAAACATAGCAATTCAAAATCTAACGGTTGACGTTAATTTTAATGAAAATGGTAAGGCAACAATTTCTAACACTTTTGACGTTACTTTTCTTGAAAAAGGGCTCAGCGAGGTTTTATATTCAATTCCTTATGTTGGAAAAATCAGCGAGATGACTGAAAGCGGAAGCGTTGTTAAAACTGATTATTTAGCAAGGGTTAGCAATTATAGTGTAACGCGCCCAGGCGTTGAAAACATTAAAGAATATTTAAATGTTTATACTGATGAGGTAACAGGCCTTGTTACTTTTGGAATAAAAAGAAATACTCGTTATAACCTTGGCGAAACGGTTAAGTTTAACTTAAAGTTTGATTATGACGTTTTGCTTAATGGCAAGGATTCAATAAATGATATTTACTTAAATATTATTGGTGGCGGGAACAGCATGAAAATTGAAAACATAACCATTAATGTTTCTTACCCTAAAGATGTTGATTTTAGCGCTAATGTTCCTTATGTTTATAAGGGGGCTTATGGCTCAACTGATAAAGTTAGCGTTAACGTTATTGACAGTAAAAATATTTCAGTTTCAATTATTGAGTTGCCTGAATATGAATATGTAACAATCAAGCAAGATATGCCTGATAACTATTTCAATCAAACTAGTGTTTTCCCAACGTTTAAAGTTATTGCGATTGCTATAACGCTTTTAATTGCCGCAATTGTTTTAATTGTTAAACTAAGAAATGGTCAGGTTAGGGAAGTTATAACTCCTGTTGAGGTTACGTCATTTGATGAAATAACCCCAGAACAAGCCGAAGTTTTTGCTAAACTAAAAATGAGTGACAAATCAATAAGCGCGTTAATTGTTTATTTTGCAAGCAGGGGATATCTTAAAATTGTTGAGCAAGAAGATCAAACTATTAAACTTGTTAAGAAAAACAATTTTGATGATGAT
>JAILMD010000053.1 GCA_024692805.1 bacterium
CATAACCCTGTTAGTTTTGATATTAGAATGGCTAACAGTATGACCGCTCATTTTCCCTTTACCACAAACGCTACAAACTCTGCTCATAATATTCCTCCGATTTAAAATTACAAGTTAGTTTAGCACATATTTTTTCTAAAATCAACTGTTTTATAAAAATTCTTAGATAAAACCTTAAATTAAGGCAACAATTATCAAAAAGTGATTAAAAAATCTTGCCAAAAGGGAAAAATAAGTGTAAAATATTTATGAATTAAGTGAATGCTAGATTTTTTCTTAATTCAATGGAGTTTTATGTCTGTTAACACTGTTAATTCATATGGTAACATTTCTGTAACTGATGAGTCGATAGCTCTTGTTGTTGGGCACACGGCTCTTGATTGTTATGGCGTTGTTGACCTTGTTGCAAGAAAGTTTAGCGATGCTGTTAGCGAATTTTTTCGTGGCAAAAAACAGTCAAAAAGTAGAGGCGTTAAAATTTTAACTGTTGGCGATAGAATTCATATTGACCTTGATATTATTTTAAAATATGGCGTTAGCATTAACGCCGTTGCTGAATCAGTAAGAAGGTCAGTTAAATATAATGTTGAACAATTTACTGGTATGATTGTTGATTCAATCAATATCAATGTTATTGGAGTAAAGGTATAGCGCGTAAGGAAAACGGGTGTTTTTCTTTCGTGTTTTTCTTAGGAGAAATTAATTTATGAGTGGTAAAAGCATAACTGGCGCGCAATTTAGAAAAATGGTTATCTCGGGCGCCAACTATCTAGAGAATAACAAAGATTATGTTGACTCTCTTAACGTTTATCCCGTTCCTGATGGTGACACTGGAACTAACATGAGCTTAACAATGCGTTCTGCTATAAGAGAAGTTAATATGGTGACAACAAATAACCTTGATGATGTTGCTGATGCTGTTAGCAAGGGTGCATTAAAAGGGGCAAGGGGAAATTCAGGCGTTATTCTTTCACAAATCTTAAAAGGTTTTTCAAGCGTTATCGTTAGTGAAAAAAATATAACAAGCAAACTTTTTGCTAAAGCGCTTAAAGAAGGGGCAAACGTTGCTTATAAAGCCGTAACAGTTCCAAAAGAAGGAACAATCCTTACTGTTATTAGGGTTATGGCTGATGAATCATTAAAAATTGCTAAAAAAGAAGACGATGTTGCTGAATTTTTAAAACAAACCATTGACGTTGGTGAAGAAGTTTTAAAAATGACTCCTGATCTTCTTCCTGTTCTTAAGAAAGCGGGCGTTGTTGATGCCGGCGGAAGGGGCTTACTTGTTATTTTAAGCGGCTTTTTGAAGGTTTTAACCGGCGATGAAAGCGAGCTTAACCTTGAAGGCGACGTTGTTGGAGCTGAAGGTCACGAAGAAAGCGTTGATTATAACGACCTTGCTGACATTGAATACGCTTATTGCACTGAGTTTTTCATTATTAATATTAATAAGAAAACAACTGAAGCGGATATTGACATGCTTCGTGAAAAATTAATGGGAATTGGTGATAGTGTTATCTGCCTTGGTGACCTTAACCTTATTAAAGTTCATGTTCATACTAATGACCCAGGCGTTGCAATTAGTAATGCATTAAAGCTTGGCGAAGTTAATGGCGTTAAAATTGAAAATATGCTTGAGCAAAACCGTCAACTTAAAAATCAAGCGCAACCAGAAGAGCTTAAACCAATTGGAACAGTTGCTATCTGCGTTGGTGAGGGAATGGTTACATTATTTAATGACCTTAACGTTGACCACGTTATTGAAGGTGGTCAAACAATGAACCCAAGTGCTGAAGATATTGCAAGGGCTTGTGACCAAGTTAAAGCGGAAACAGTTTTTGTTTTCCCAAACAACAAAAACATTATTCCAGCAGCCGAGCTTGCTAATGATTTATCTAAACGCAACATTGTTGTTATTCCAACAAAGAGTGTTCCAGAAGGAATTAGCGCAGCAATTCATCTTAACCCTGAAATGGGCGTTGATGAAAACAAGGCTGAAATCTTGGATGCTATTGCGGGGGTAACAACTGGTTCTGTTACTTATGCTGTTAAGTCAACAAATATTGATGGCTTTAAACTTAAAGAGGGCGACATAATTGGTCTTGGAACAAAGAGCATTGTTAGCCAAGGAAAAGATATTAACGTTGTTTGTGAAGAAACTGTTGCAACTTTGGTTAATGATGATTCAATTAACTTAACAATTTTCTATGGAAAAGATGTTCAAGAAGCCGAAGCCGAAGCGCTCTGCGAAAAGCTTGCTGAAAAATATCCTGACATTGAAGTTTCATCACACTTTGGCGGTCAACCACTTTACTATTATTTAATTTCAGTTGAATAAAAAACAATAAAATTTACGCAACAAATTTTAAAAAACAATTAAAGTTTGTTGCGTTTTTTGTTTAAAATTTTTAATTAATTTTTCATATTTTTCGAAATAAATAGAAAACTGCAAAAAATTTAAATAATGTAATATTTTAAAGTTTTTTGCAGGTTTTTTATGTTAAATTTAACAAAAATGCAGTAAATTTGCCCATTAAACTAACATTTTTTGGTTGTTACTTTTTTGCCTCTAAAAATTATTATTGAATTTTTTGTTGAAAAAAAACGGCATAGTTGTTATACTTAGTTTATATAAAGATTTAGGAGAAATTTTATGGTTGGAATAGTAAAAAGTTTTGCTCTTGATGGGTTAAAAGGTTTTCCTGTTGAGGTTGAAGTTGACCTTAATTCAGGGCTTCCTAAATATGACCTTGTTGGGCTTCCAGATAAAGCAATTAAAGAGAGCAAAGAAAGAGTTCAATCTGCTATTAAAAATAGCGCGTTTATGTTTCCTATTAAAAAGATAACAATAAACCTTGCTCCTGCTAATATTCAAAAAGAGGGTGCCGGTTTTGATCTTGCAATCGCAATTTCAATTTTAGTTTCAAGCGGTCAAATTAAATCGAGAAGATATAAAGATTTTGTCATTTTAGGTGAATTAAGCCTTGACGGAAAATTAAGAAGCATAACCGGACTTTTGCCAATGATTATTTCAGCAAAAGAAATGGGGCAAACAAAATTTATTATTCCTAGAATAAATGAAAAAGAAGCAAGTTTTGTTAGCGGAATAACTGCTTATGCATTTGACTCACTAATTGACGTTGTTGACTTTTTGAATGAAGAAAGCGAATGTGAGCCAATCGCTATTCAAACTTGGAAACCTGCTGACGTTGATGCTAGTGAAGACTTTTCACGTGTTAGGGGACAATATCAGGCTAAAAGAGCAATGGAAATTGCTGTTGCCGGTGGTCATAATATTTTAATGGTTGGTCCTCCTGGAAGCGGTAAAACAATGCTTGCCAAATGTGTTCCAGGAATTCTTCCTGATTTAACCTTTGAAGAAGCCCTTGAAATAACAAAAATTCATAGCGTTAGTGGCGTTCTTGACTTAAACCAAGGCGTTGTAACAAAACGCCCATTTAGAACGCCTCACCACACTTCAACGGTTATCGCTCTAACTGGTGGTGGTGCTAAAGCAAATCCAGGTGAAATAAGCCTTGCTCACAACGGCGTTTTATTCCTTGACGAGCTTCCTGAATATCCAAGGCATTCTCTTGAAACATTAAGACAACCGCTTGAAGATGGCGTTGTAACAATTGCAAGAGCGCAACGAACGGTTACTTATCCTGCAAACTTTATTTTGGTTGCAAGTATGAACCCTTGCCCTTGCGGAAATTATGGCTCAAAAGAAGCCGTTTGCACCTGCACTCCAAGCGCAGTCAGCAAATATTTAGGCAAACTTTCAGGTCCACTTCTTGATAGAATAGATATTAAGATTGACGTTGGAAGGGTTAAGTTTATCGATTTAACTCAAGAAACTAACGAAGAGCCAAGTAGCGCCGTTAAAGAAAGGGTTAATAAGGCTAGAAAGATTCAACTTGAAAGGTTTAAGGGCGAAGGCGTTTTCTGTAACGCTAAGATGAGCAGTAAACAAATAAAAAAATATTGCGTTCTTGATGATGAGTGTAAACAAATTCTTGAAAGCGCCTTTGAAAAGTTTAAAATGAGCGCAAGGGGTTATACCAGAATTTTAAAAGTTGCTAGAACAATTGCTGACCTTGAAGGAGCCCCTAATATTAAGCCAGAGCATATTGCCGAAGCAATAGGGCTTAGAACGATTGAAAAAATAACATTGTAAGGAAAATATGTTAAATCAAAAAGAATTAGATTATCTTTGGTTAGATAGTTTTATGATCCCACTAAAAAAGAAAGCTAAAATTATTGAGGCTTGCGGTGGGATTAGTTTTGTCAAAGAAAAATTTAAGAAAAACAGCGATTTATTTGCTAAAATTTTAGATAAAGAAACCATTTTAAAAATGGAAAGTAGCCTTGATGAAAGTTATATTGAAAAACTAGTTGATTTGCTTAATAAATATTATATCTCAGTTGTAACGATTGAAAGCGAGGCTTACCCAAAGCTTTTAAAAGAAATAGCCGACCCACCACTTGTTTTATATGCAAGGGGTGACGTTAATTTAATGAACCAAAAGTGTTTAGCAATGGTTGGAACAAGGCGCGCAACAAGTTATGGGCGCGAGGTAACAAATGCCTTTGCTAAAAAGTTGAGTAAGGCTGGCGCAGTTTTAGTTAGTGGGCTTGCTTTTGGAATTGATACCTGCGTTGCTGAAAGTGTTGTTAATATTCACGGCAAAACCATAGCAGTTTTAGGTGGCGGTCTTGATTCAATTTATCCTAGCCAAAATGACGAGTTATCTAGAAGAATTGTAAGAGATGGCGGGCTATTATTAAGTGAATATCCCGTTGGCGTTAGGCCAACTCAATATTCTTTTCTTGAAAGGAACAGAATAATTAGTGGCCTAAGTTTAGGAACAATAGTTGTTGAAGCGGGAGAGAGAAGTGGCGCAATCAGCACTGCTAATGATGCGATTGACCAAAACCGAGAGTTGTTTGTTATTCCAGGAAACATAACAAGCTTTGAAAGCCTTGGTTGCAACAACCTTATTTATTCTTATCCTGAGGCCTTTTGTTCAAGCGTTAATCAAATTCTAGATAGATTTGGGTTTTCTAGTGAAGAAACAGTAAAAAAGGCAAACATTCAATTTTCAATTGAAGCGCAAAAGATTCTTGACGTTCTTAATGAAGAAATGAATATTGATGAGTTAGCCCAATTAACAAATCTTGCGCCAAAAATCTTAATGAGCGAACTATCAAAACTTGAGATTGGCGGAATAATTAAAAAAACAAGTGGCAATTATTATGCTAAAATTACTTTGCAAAATTAAAAATTTTTGCTACACTTAATAAGTTAGGCCTTTCTAACAAAAATAGGAGAATTTATGAAAGTAGTTTTTATTGAAGGTCCAGGTAAACAAGAAAGCGTTCAAAAATATCTTGGGTCTGAATATAAAGTTATCCCAACACTTGGCCACGTTCGTGACTTGCCAGCAAGAGGGTTGGGAGTTGATATTGCTAACAACTTTAAACCTGAATATGTTGTTATGCCAGACAAACAAAAAACAGTTGCTAAAATAATTAGTGAAGCTAAAAAAGCTGATGGTGTTTTGCTTGCAACCGACCCTGATAGAGAAGGTGAAGCAATCGCGTGGCACGTTTCTAAAATTTTAGGTCTTAGCGAAAATGAGCCTTGCAGAATTGTTTTTAACGAAATTAGTAAATCTGCAATAACAAAAGGCTTAGGTGAAGCAAGGCCAATTGATATTAACCTTGTTGATGCTCAACAGGCAAGGCGCGTTCTTGATAGGCTAGTTGGTTATAAACTTAGCCCACTTCTTTGCAAAAAAATTCAAAAGAACCTTAGCGCTGGCCGTGTTCAATCAGTAACTTTAAGGTTACTTGTTGATCGTGAGCGTGAAATCGAAAACTTTAAGCCAGAAGAATATTGGACATTAACCGCAACTCTAAACAAAGAAGGCGCTAAGCAAAAAGTTAATTGCTATCTTGCTGATGGAAAAGATAAAAAGATTAAAACAAAAGAAGAAATGGATCAAATCGTTTCTGCCGTTAAAGATGAAAAGTTTGTTGCAACAATGGTTAAAAAGAGCGTAACAAGCAGTCATCCAAGCGCTCCTTTTACGACTTCAACAATGCAACAAGATGCGCTTAACAAACTCGGAATGAGCCTAAAACAAACAACTCAAACTGCTCAAGGGCTTTATGAAGGTGTTGACGTTGAAGGCGAAGGTAAAGTTGCTTTAGTTACTTATATCAGAACTGACTCAGTTAGAATTAGTCCTGAAGCGCAAGCAAAGGCGAAAGACTTTATTGTTGAAAAATATGGCGAAAAATATATTCCTGAAAAGCCAAGATTCTATAAGAATAAAAAAGATGCTCAAGATGCTCACGAAGCAATCAGACCGATAACTCTTGAAAGAACGCCTGAAAGCCTTAAAGATAAAATAGGAAAACCTTTCTATAAACTTTATAAACTTATTTATGATAGGTTTCTTGCTAGCCAAATGGCTGACGCAACTTATAATTCATTAAGCGTTGAGTTTGACAGCGCAGGTTATAAGTTTAAAACAACAGGTCGCGCACCAATCTTCGATGGTTACACTGTTGTTTATTCAAACTTCGTTGAAGAAGGTGAAGATGAAGTAAACACAAAACTTCCTGATATTAACGAAAACGAAAGTTTTGATTGCAATGATCTTCTTCCTGAACAAAAATATACTAAGGCACCTGCTCGTTACACTGAGGCAAGCCTTGTTAAAACAATGGAAGAAAAGGGAATTGGTCGTCCCGCAACTTATACGCAAACTGTTTCAGTTATTATGAGCCGAAACTATGCTGAAAAAGAAGGCAAGGCATTAAAAGCAACTGAATTAGGTAAGCGCGTTGTTGATATGCTTATTAAATTTTTCCCTAATATTATGAACATTGGGTTTACCGCTGAAATGGAAGACAAACTTGATGACATTGAATATGGCGGAAAAGTTTGGCAAAACGTTGTTGGCGAATTTTACACAGGTTTTGAGAAAGAACTTAACGTTGCTCAAAAAGATAACAACGTTGATAAAGTTCCAGATGAGCCAAGTGATGAAGTTTGTGAAAAATGTGGTTCTAAAATGGTTATTAAAACAGGAAAATATGGTAAGTTCCTTGCTTGCCCTAATTTCCCAACCTGCAAAAACACTCGCCCTATAGTTGAAGTTAAATTAGTTGGCGTTTGCCCTAAATGTGGTAAGCCATTAAGAGAACTTAAAACAAAGGCAGGAAAACTCTTTTATGGTTGCGCCGGTTATCCTGATTGTGACTATAAGTCTTGGGATATTCCAAGCCCTGAAAAATGCCCAAAATGTGGTGCTGATATGATTGAAAAACACTATAAGAGTTATCACTTAACTAAATGCACAAAATGTGATTTTTCAAGAAAAGACGAAATTAAGAAAAAAGAGGCAACAGAGCCAAGCGAGGAATAATGAGCGAAGCAATTGTTATCGGTGGCGGGCTTGCTGGATGTGAGGCCGCTTACCAATTAGCAAAAAGGGGAATATTAGTTAAGCTTTATGAACAAAAGCCTAAAGTTTTTTCTCCTGCTCATAAATCTCAAACGTTAGCCGAAATTGTTTGCTCAAATTCGCTTAAATCAACACTTATTGATTCAGCAAGTGGTTTGCTTAAAGCCGAACTAGAACTTCTTGATTGCCTTATTTTAAAAATGGCAAAAGCGAATAGCGTTCCCGCTGGAAGCGCTTTAGCTGTTGATAGAGATGCCTTTTCAAAAAGTGTTGATGACTTTATTAGAAAACAGCCTAATATAACAATAATAAACCAAGAAGTTGAAGATTTTACTGACAATAACACGATTATTGCAACAGGTCCATTAACGGCAGGAAAACTTTATGAAAATCTAACGAGTTTTTTAGGTGAAAACAATCTTCATTTCTATGATGCAAGCGCTCCAATAGTTAGCGGAGAAACTATCGACTATTCTAAAACGTTTAGCGCTTCAAGATTTGATAAGGGCGAAAGCGATTATATTAATTGTCCACTTGATAAAGATGAATACTATAAATTTGTTAACGAACTAGTTAACGCCAAACGTGTTGAGCTTCATGATTTTGAAAAGAAAGAAATTTTCGAAGGCTGTATGCCAATTGAAGTTATGGCTTCAAGGGGGATTGATTCATTAAGATTTGGTCCACTAAAACCTGTTGGGCTTAAACTTGAAACCGGAAAGCGACCCTTTGCTGTTGTTCAGTTAAGGCGCGAAAACACTGAGGGAAGTTTGTTTAACCTTGTTGGCTTTCAAACTAATTTAACCTTTGGTGAACAAAAGCGAGTTTTTAGTTTAATTCCGGCTCTTAATAACGCTGAATTTGTTAAATATGGCGTTATGCACCGCAATTCATTTATTTGCGCTCCTAAGTTTTTAAATAAAGACTTTTCAGTTAAGGGCCATGATAGGTTATTTATTGCTGGGCAGTTAAGCGGAGTTGAAGGCTATGTTGAAAGCACAATGAGCGGGCTTGTTGCTGGGATTAGCCTAGCGAATAAGATTTTAGGCAAAGAGGAAGTAAACTTTCCTAAAACAACAATGATTGGCTCAATAATTAACTATTTAACGAGCCCTAATGATAACTTTGAGCCAATGAACGCAAACTTTGGAATTGTTCCTCCGCTTGAAGAAAAAATAAAGGATAAACTGATGAGAAAAGAGGCGCTGTCTCGCCGAGCACTAGGGGATTTAAAGGAGATTTTATGGAACTAACACCAAAACAAATTGTTAACGAACTTGATAGGTTTATAATTGGTCAAAACAACGCTAAAAGAGCAGTTGCTAATGCCCTTAGAAATAGGTATAGAAGAAGCCAACTTCCTAGCGAACTTCGTGACGAAATAACCCCAAAGAATATTATTATGAAGGGGCCAACTGGTTGCGGAAAAACTGAAATAGCAAGAAGGCTAGCAAAACTTGTTAAAGCACCATTTGTTAAAGTTGAAGCAACTAAATTTACTGAGGTTGGTTATGTTGGCCGTGACGTTGAATCAATGATAAGAGACCTTGTTGAAGCAAGCATCAGAATGGTTAAGCTTGAAAAGTTTAACGAGGTTAATGAAAAGGCAACCAAAATTTCAAATGAAAAGATTGCTCAAATTTTAGCTAGATCAAGAAGACTTAGAGAGATTGAAACATCTTACGAAGTTCGCAATGCTATGCTTATGGGTGATCTAGCATGC
>JAILMD010000058.1 GCA_024692805.1 bacterium
TAAGATAACTAAAACTGAGCCAGATTTACAAACAAAAGATGTTAAATCAGCCCAAGAAGAAACAATAACAGAGATTAACACAACAGTTGCTGAACTCTGCAAAAAAGAGGAATTTTATAAAACTTTTATTAAATTAAAAGAGAAAACGATTGATGAGAAGTCAAAAGAATGTTATGTTAAGTCTTCTTATAAAAGGGTTAACTCAATTAATTATTTATTATTGATTCCATTACTCTTTAACACTGCTTGTTTAATGTTTGTTGAATCAATAACAAAACTTGGCTTTATTAGCAATTCATTTAGCGCACTTCTTATTAATAACAAGTTTTTAATTTACACCATTTTAAATGTTTTATGTGTTGTTATCGCAATGTTATTTAACAGGCCTAAATTTACTGATGAATTCGCAATGTCACGCGGAAGAGTTTTAGGCTTTAAGAAATATATTGAAATGGTTGAAAAAGACAGAATTAAACTTTTAGTTAAAGATAATCCAAGTTTATTCTATGATTGCTTGCCTTACGCTTATGTTTTAGGGGTTAGTGACGCTTGGATTAACAACTTTAAAGACCTTGAAATTACAAGACCAGAATGGTTTGAAACTTATGACGATTCTGTTTATAACGTTCTTATCTTTAACCATATGTTCTATTCATTAAATCATTCAGTTGCTGTTAATTTAATGGCAGCAAGATTTAAACAAATGCAAGAAACGTCTTCTGGTTTTAGAAGCGGATCAGGTGGCGGAATTTCGTTTGGTGGATTCTCTGGTGGGGGATTTGCAGGCGGCGGCGCTGGTGGCGGATCATTTGGCGCAAGATAATAGAAAATAAAAAAACTAGCGACAACGCTAGTTTTTTTAACCTAAAACGAATAGTGGGCGAACGCGAAGTTTGTTTTTATCCATTCTAAAACCTTCCATTCTTCCGTCATTAGAAATTTTAATGCTCATTCCATATTTTGAAAGTGTTTTAGCGGCAGCAAGACGTCCTCCGCCGGTTGACCCGGCTTCAATCTTAATAATTGCGCCAACGGCTAAAATGTTTCCATCAGCATCAATAACTGTTGCGCCATCAATGCTCATTAATTCTAGCCTTAACTTTCTGTCAAGGTCAGAAAATTTTCTTCCGCCAATAAGCTGAATAAGATTGGCGGTTTTTGTCATTTTTTCTTCTTTAATAAACTCGTCAAATGTTGGAAGTTCTTGAGGTTCAGTAAAGTCAGCAAAAAATGAGTGAGTCATTGTTTCTTGAAGTTTATAATCATAACAAGTGCTGTTTAAGCAATCGCAAATGTCAATATGTTTTAAAACATTGTAATAATCTTCTTTATTTAAATGAACAATACAACCACCTGTTCGCGCAAAAGAAGTGTCAAGCGCTGACAAATAAATTGCTTTTCTAACTTCTTGGGTATAGTCGCCAGAGCGGTCGGCAAGTTTTGAGATAATTTCTTCGTGGCTAAAGCAAACCCAATTTCCGTTTCTTCTTGCAAAGAGCAAAGTTTTATCTTTAAATAACAAAATGTCTCCGTTTCGCATTAAAGAAACGCCGATTTTATTGCCAGTGCAGAGGCTTGCAATTCTTATATAGTTATAAGGAACTAAAAGTTCTTGGTCAAATTGTTTTGGAGCGGTTAGATAATTAATCAAATAGCCATCAAGGCTAATTTCCAAAACAGTATTGATTCCGTCACCTAAAAGGGCAGAAAAATCTGTTTTTAAAAGTTTAGAAATGTTGAGATTTGGGTTTGTTTGTTTTCCAGCACGTTTGCTTGAAATAACAAAACCAAAACCGATATGGTTTCCTTCATAAGTTCTTTGCCCCCATGCTTCAAGTGAGCGCAAAATTTCGTGAAGTGTTTTGCTTGCCGAGGTTGATAGGGCAGTGCAGATTGCTTTTTCAATCAAATAGGCTTCCATATCTTTAATATATTCAGGGGCGATATTTGATGAATAAAGGTTAGACATTTCTTCAATAATTGTTCTAACAAGGTTAATTTCAAAACTTTTAAAAGGTTGAACTCTTTTGATTATAATTCTATAATTATCAGCGCGGTTAAACTTAACCATCATTGTTCCGTTAACGCCAAGGGCAACAATAGCATCGCGACTGTTGCTTTCATCAGAGCCAACAATTTCTGATCCTGTAAAAAGAGAAAGGACGTGGTCTTCGATAAATTTAGTAAAATCTTCGCGCTTCATAGGCCACCTCCTCTTAAATTGTATTATTCAATTATATAATAACATAAAAATTTTTAAATGCACGCGATTTTACGCAATTATTTTAAAAAAATTAAAAAATTTCTATAAAAAATCTAATTTTTAACGACTTTTTAATAAAAATGTTAAAAATTGCATAAAATAAACTTGTATCAATGATTATAAACGGGGTTTATGGTTGTTGATACTTTTTTATTATATAGTTAATTTGTTTGCAAAATTTGAAAAATTTTGATAGAATCAAATTAATAGGATAGGGAAAAATGAAAAAGTTTTTAATTGGTTTTTGTGTTTGCCTTTTAACCGTTGTTAGCGCGTTAATTTTAACGGCGTGTGAAGACCCTGTTGTTTCAATTAGTGTTAAAAATGGTGAAATAAAAACAGAGTATTATGTTGGGGAAGAGTTTGACCCATCAAATACTGTTTTAATTGCTAAAACAAAATCTAATAAACAATATGAAGTTGCGTTAAGTGACCCAAATGTTGAAGTTCTTAATTTCTCTACTAGCACAACCGGTAACTTAAAGGCTGCTAACATTCGTTATAAAGGGGTTTATTATACTCTTGTTTATAATGTTAAGTTGCGTGATTTAAATATTTATACTTTCCATAACTGCTCATCAACATATAATGGCGAAGTTCAGGCGATTAATATTGATGGGCTGTTAAATGATGGTGTTTCTTGCTCAATAGTGTTTACTCAAGATGTTACCTATGGAAATGAAACTCACCACGCTAATGAAACATTTACCGGTGTTAAAAATGCTGGTGAATATCATTTAAAAGCAACATTATCTAAAGATGGCTATAACTCATTAGTTAGCGAGTTTACCTATACAATTTTCCAGAAAACAATTGATGTTGAATTTAGTTATGCGCAAACCAAATCTGCTTCAAACAATTGGAAATCACTTTCAGATGCTTATTGGCAAGGCGTTAGTTATAACTCAGAATATCAACTCTTTGCAAGGTTTAAAAACGTTCCTTTAAGCGATCAAGATAGCGATAGTTTAACCTTCTTAACAGAAACTGATTATTTAGAAAATTACCAATCAGAGCTTCCAGGAATTAACTATTTTGGCGGTTGGACAAACGTTGGAAACTATAAAGTTAAGTGCCTTTGCGCTAACTCAAACTATGTTTTAAATATGAGCAACAACCAAGTGTTTAGCTTTACAATTGTTAAGGCTGATTCAAACCAAACCGGCTTTGCGGATATTGTTAAAACAGATTCTAACATCGCAAATTCAACACTTGACGGCAGTGTTGTTCACGGGTTAACAACAAACGAAACCGGCTTTAGAAACCCATTTGATAACGCTAAAAAAGTTCAATATAACTCAATTGATACTCACATTGATAATAATAGTAATGGAACAAAAACAGCAACAATAACTTATACCTTTATTAACTATACTAACGTTGTTTTATCTCAAACCTATGATGCTGGCGGAAACGCAATTGGGCAACCAACGGTTGTAATTAGCGATTAAAAAGCATAAATAAAAAAGCATAACCAATTTGGTTATGCTTTTTCTTATTCCATTGAAAACCTATCAAGTTTCTTAATAGCAGTAAAATATCGGTTATGCATTTCTTTTTTATCAACCTTAACGCAATATTCAATTTTGCCATTAGGGTTAGGGGTTATGATCGTGTGGCCAGGGTTGTCAGAAGTGTTAACATGCATATCAACTCTAATAGTTTCAAAAAGATCAGGAAACCTAAAAGAAAGAACAGCACAAGAATCATTTGTTGCGATTCTTTTATCTTTATAGCCAGGCTCCCAATAGTTAGAAAACATTTGACCAATAAACTTTCCAACGTAGTTAATTTTAGAAATTTTTTCTACTTCTTTTTCCGAGAAATTGGCCTTTTCTCGCCCCATTTCAGAAGGAACATATGTTATAGGAATTCCGCTGTTAATAACGATTTCAACGGCCTCAGGGTCTGTTCTAACGTTAAAAGATTTATGGTTTTGCCAACGCTCACTGCTTGTTGAAAGAGAAGAACAACCCTCAGTGTAAATATGGTTAATCATTTTTGTAACTTCAGGGTGTTTTTTAATAAGTTTGGCAATATTTGTCATTGGCCCAAGGGCAATAATAACAATGTTTTTAGCGTTTGCTTTAACAACTTTAAACATTTCGCTAACAACGTTTTTGCTAATTGGTTGTGTCTTAACTTCTTTTGGAGGGGTAAACCCGCCCATACCGTCATTTTGGTGAATATAACTAGCGTCAGGGCTAATTCTAAGAAGCGCACGCCCCGAGCCCCTAACAACAGGAATATCTGTTTTTTTCATGAGCTCAAGCGCAAACATACAATTTCTTGTTACAATATTAATATCTTTATTCCCAGAAACAGTTGTTATTAACTTAATATCCATTTTGTCGTCATAAAGAGAACAGGCGAGAGCTGCTATGTCATCAACGCCAGGATCGGTATCTATAATAACCGCAATTTTTTTGTTTTCCATAACTTCTAAAAGTATATAAGATTTTAAATTTTTAGTAAAGTAAAATTGATTAGGTTTAAGTTAAAAAAAATATATATTTTCAAAATTAAGTAAAGTAATAGGGTTATGATTTTATTGTTGCCTTATTTTGCAGTAAATA
>JAILMD010000009.1 GCA_024692805.1 bacterium
AATTCATTATAAGAATAAAAAACTAAAAAGACTAAATCTTATTAGAACTGATTTAAAAAACAAGGCTAGTTGCGATAACTATTTTCTAACCAATTCTCAAAGCAAAATTCTTTCTTTTCTTCAAAAACTTTTTGCTGACAAAATAAAATTAAACATAAAAAAAGACTATCTAATTAGCCAAGAAAACTCCGTTATTCTCTATCCTTTTTTTGACGGCGAAACCCTAAAAAAAGATGATTTAATAAAACTAACAAAGTTAAAGAATCAACAGAAGGTTAATAAGCTAATCGTTTTTTGTTTTAACAGCGAAAATGCTTTAACTAATCAAGAAGATATTGTCATTTTGAATAGTTTAGAACTTTTTAGTTTTATGAAAGAAAAAAACATTTTCCCCATTCAATTTAATGATAAAAACGAAATCAAAAAAGTTCATTTCAGAACTTTAAACAAAGCAAAACTTTTTTCAAAATCAAGCTCCAAACTTTTTATTTTATCTGCAATTTTTCTTTACATTAACTGCCTGTTTGTTCCGTTTAAATTTTATTATATAATGATTGCTGGCCTAAATCTTACTATCGCTTTTAGTCTTTTAGTTTTTGGCAATAAAAAATCTAATGAAGACGGCTTTGTTAAACTGAAAAATTTGGTCAATAAAAAACCCGCATAGGCGGGATTTTTTTATTGTTTTTTCCATCTTTTTAATGTTGGGAAAACACTTGAACAATATTTTTTCATTTGCTCATTAGTCATGCCGGCTTGCTCACCAAATTGTGAACACATATCAATAAATTCTTCCATTGAAACTTTTTGAATAAACTCACCTTTGTCATAACAATATTTGCAATAATCTTCATTAATAGAACCATCTTTATTAGTTCCATAAAGTTCAGCGCTTTCCATTGGCATTGCGCAACTTTGACAAATCTTTTCCATTGTTTTCTCCTTATCTTAAAACATATCCGTTTTTAGCCATTTGAGCAATAACGTCATTTCTAAAGTTTTCAATCTCTTCGCTTGAAAGAGTGTGATCTTTACCATTAATTTCAAAGTTAAATAGCATACTCTTTTTATCGCCTAAAATTTCGCCTTCAAAAACTTCAACAAAGTTAATTCCAACTAAAATTTTGCTTCTAACTTTGTTTAACGCTTCCCTAACTTCGCCATAAGTTTTGTTTTTGTCAACTAAGAAGTTAAGGTCAAATTTAACGCTTTGGAATGAGCTAGGAACTTTAACTTTCTGTTTATAACCCTCTTTCTCGCAAAGTTTACTAAAGTCAATTTCGCAAACACAAATGTTAAGTTTTTTATCAATACATTTTGTTGTTGCTGGGTTAACTAAACCAAAATATCCTAAAATAACTTCGCCATTTTTAACAGAGCAAGAGTTAACTTTATGAATATAATTAGGAACATTTCCCTCTTTAGTAAACTCAAGGTTAAGTAAAAGTTTATTTGAAGCAAAATCAACTAAAAACTTTTTAACGCTAAAGAATAATTCTTCTTGAGTTTTAGCTTGAGATGCAAAAGCGATTGCTAAATGTTTTTCTTCAACAGCAAGTTTGTTTTCATCAAGGCTAGGAACACATCTTCCTATTTCAAAAATTCTAACTTCGCCATCAAGTTGTTCTTTATTTTCACTAACAAATTTTAACAGTGTTGGAACCATCTCACTTCTTATTGAGCTTTGCCCTGCGTTTTTACTATCTAATAAATGCAAAACAGGCTTAGTTTCAACTTTATGCTCTTTATTGAAGTTATCATAATTCCAAACATAAGAATGAACTTCGTTAGCACCATATTTTTCAGCAAGCATTAATTTTGCTTCATATTCAAGTGTGTGCTCCCTATTTTTTTCAACAGGCAAAACACTAAATTCAAGTGGTTTTGAAACAAGCAATCCAAAGTTAAGCATTCTTGCAACTTCTTCAACAATATCTTCTTTTATACTAATATCTTTAGTTGCTCTAAAGGTTGGAACTGCAATTTGAACCTGATTTTTAGAAATTTTGCAAGAAAATCCTAATTTTGTTAAAATATTTGCAATTTTTTCATTAGTAACTTCAATTCCTACTCTCTTGCTAACAAACTCACTATCAACGGTTAGATTAACCTTTTCATATTTCTTTTTATAAACATCACTATAACTTGAAGTTATAATAACGTTCTTATCAATCGTTGTTAAAACTTTTAAAATTCTTGCCATTGCAATGCTAGCAAGTTCTGGGTCAAGCGATTTTTCATATCTAAGGCTTGCGTCAGTTATCAAGCCGATTGACCTGCTGGTTTTTCTAATTGCGCCAGAGTCAAATGTTGCTGATTCAAACAAAACGCTATTAGTTTGGTCAGTTATTCCACTCTTTAAGCCACCCTTAATTCCGGCAATAGCAACAGGCTCATCTTTTCCGTCACAAATTAGAATTGAGCCAGGGTTAACTTCATGAGTTTCGCCTTCAAGAGTTAAAAGTTTGTCGCCCTTAACCGCTTCCCTAACAATAATATCTTTAACAAGGTTATTATCAAAAGCGTGCATTGGTTGACCAAGCTCTAGCATAACTAAGTTAGTTATATCAGCGAGCAAGTTAATATCTCTCATGCCGGTATAGTTTAATCTAATTCTAAGTGGCATAGGAAGACGCTTTTTAGTTATGTTAGCAACACTCATAGCGCTATATCTAAAGCACTTATCAGTTTCAACATTAATCTTAACTTTCTTTAAGCCTTTGAATTTTGCTAAATCTAAAACAGGAAGTGTCTTTAAAGGTCTGTCAAAAATTGCGCTAAACTCTCTTGCCATCCCATAATGTCCCCAAAGGTCTGGGCGATTTGTTAAAGTTTTATTATCAATTTCTAAGATAACGTCATCAATTGGTAAAACTTCTTTAATGTCTTGACCTAAAGTTACTTTAAAGTCAATGTCAGCAATTCCCTCGTCATCGCTTCCAATTCCGAGTTCGCTTTCGCTGCAACACATTCCGTAGCTTTCAACGCCAGCAAGTTTTGCCTCTTTAATTTTTTGACCATTAACCTTTCCGCCAACGGTTGCAACCATAGTAACCATTCCAACTCTAACGTTAGGCGCTCCACAAACAATTTGCAAAACTTCTGTTCCAACGTCAACTTTTAAAATATGAAGATGGTTGCTATCTGGGTGATTCTTAACTTCAAGAATTTGCCCGAAAACAACACCGCTTGTTTCTTTTCCAACTTCGGTTATTTCTTCAATTTCACAACACATTTGGTTGATTTTTTTGTTGATTTCGTCAACAGTTATTCCTTTTAAATCAACAAATTCATTTATCCAATTAAGCGATATTTTCATTGCTTTCTCCTTAAATCTTAGTCTTAAATTGCTTTAAGAGTTTAACATTTCCGCTGTTAAGGTGTCTGATATCATTTAAACCGGTTTTAAGCATAACTAACCTATCAGCACCTAACCCAAATGCAAACCCCGTATATTTTTCAGGGTCAATTCCGGCGTTTCTTAAAACATTAGGATGAATCATTCCACAAGGGCAAAGTTCAATCCAACCGCTTCCGCCACAAGAAGGGCACCCCTTCCCACCACAGAAAGCGCAAGAAGCATCAAGCTCAAAACTAGGCTCAGTGAATGGGAAAAATCCTGGGCGCAATCTAACTTCAATATCTTTTTTGAAAACGCCTTTAAGCATTTCTTTCATAAAGTAAATAAGGTTTGAAACGCTAACATTTTCGCTAACAACAATTCCTTCCATTTGAAAGAAAGTGTTTTCGTGACCAGCGTCAAGGCTTTCATTTCTAAAACATCTTCCTGGGAAAATAACCTTGCAATGTGGACCATATTTTCTTAAAATTCTGTTTTGAGCAGCACTAGTATGAGTTTTTAAAAGCTGACCATTATCAAGCCAGAACGTATCTTGCATATCGCGTGCTGGGTGGTTAGCAGGAACGTTAACAGCATCAAAGTTGTTATATTCCGTTTCAATTTCATAACCATCTTCAACATTAAAGCCCATTGAAACAAAAACGTCTTCAACCTCTTTCAAGATAATTGTTCTTGGGTGAAGCGAACCAACACCATCACTAACAGGAAGTGAAAAATCAATAGGCTTAGCGTTAAACTCTTCCTTTTCGTTAAGCTTATTAGTTATCTTCTCTTTAAACTCATTGATTTTTGTTTCAATTTTGTTTTTGAGAGCGTTAACAAGCATTCCTATTTCTTTCTTTGCTTCGTCTTTAACGTTTTTAAAATCTTGCATTAAAAGAGCAACCTTGCCCTTTTTGCCCATATATTCAAGCCTAAGGTTTTCAAGGCCTTCGGCTGAATCAACTTTACTAACGTTTTCATCAAACTCTTTGTTTAATTCTTCAATTTTTTGTTTCATAAACTTTCTCCTAAAAAAGAAAAAACGCCCTTGTTTTTAGGGCGCTTCCGCACGATACCACCTAATTTCATAACCTAATATAAGGTTATCTCATTACTTTTTACGGTTTAGTCCGGCTTGAGAAAATCAAGCAACTCCAGTGGTGAAATTCAAGAAGATTAAGTGCCAAAAGCCTTTCAGCCGAGGGCTTTTTCTCTGTTTAGGATTAATAATCTCTACTTAGCCACCTTCACAGTTTTTTATTAAGATATTATTATTATAACAAATAGTTATAAATTGTCAAGAAAAAGCAATTATAAAATATGGTTCTTACACTTTGGTGAATATTTGTAAATAACCATCTTATTGCCTATTGCTTGAATTGGCTCAGCACCAAGGCTTTCGGCTAATTCATTTATTAATTCTTTTGCTTTAAGATCACTATTATTTAAAAGCCCAATTTTAACAATCTCATGAGCAGTTAAATTCATTTTAATTTGCTCTAAAACATTATCCGTTATTCCGCTTTGACCAACTAAAACTTCAGTTTGAAGCGTGTTAGCAATACTTCTTAATTTTGCTCTTGTTTTACTATCCATCTTTCCCCCTAATCAACCATATCAAATTCAATGTCGCCAATAATAACTGTTGAGTTTTCATCAGCACCACGTTTTTTAAGTTCTTTAATAATTCCCTTATCTTTTAAAACTTTTTGGAAGTAAGCAAAACTTGTTGGATCGCTTAAAACAACGTTTCTAATAAGTTCATCAATAAAGCCACCAACAACAACAAAGTTTCCGCTTTCATCTCTTATTATTTCATATCTGTTTGGATCAGGGCGCTCATATTCAAATGGAACAAAATCAATCTTCTCTTTAGGAGGAAGTTTGTTTAGTTCGCTAACAATAACCTTTAAAAGTTCATCAAGATTTTGATGCGCCATTGCGCTTATTTCAACAACATTATATTTAGTTTTAAGTTTAGCGAGTTTTGCCTTGAAGTTAGTTATTGGCTTTTTATCTAAAAGAGCATCACATTTATTTAAAACTATTATTTGAGGAATATTTGAAACGGTTTTACCATATTTTTTAAGTTCGTTATTAACAACTTTAAAATCAAGGTAAGGGTCTCTTTCTTCGCTTCCTGAAATATCAATAACGTGAAGTAAAAGCCTTGTTCTTTCAACGTGACGAAGAAAATAATGACCTAAACCAACGCCTTCGCTTGCCCCTTCAATAAGCCCAGGAATATCAGCAATAACAAACCTTTTTCCAAGCGCCTCACAAACTCCAAGATTTGGGCTAAGCGTTGTAAAATGATAGTTAGCAATTTTTGGTTTTGCGCTTGTTAAAACACTTAAAATTGTGCTTTTACCAACATTTGGAAAACCAACTAACCCAACATCAGCAATAGTTTTAAGCTCAAGCCAAACTGCTTTTTCTTCAGTTTTTTGACCGGTTTGAGAAAAAGCTGGCGCTTGCCTTCGGCTCGTTTTAAACCTAGCATTTCCCTTTCCGCCTTCGCCCCCACGAAGAACAACTTTTGTTTCTCCGTTAGAAGTCATGTCAGCAATTATTCCGCCGGTTTCATCATCACTTATAACCGTTCCTAAAGGAACTTTAATAATAGTGTTGGCGCCGTTTTTACCCGTGCATTTAGCAGAGCCGCCATTTTCACCATTTTCTGCTCTAAAATGTTTTGTAAACCTAAAATCAATAAGGCTATCAAGGCTTGAATCAGCAACAAAAATAATGTCGCCACCCTTGCCGCCATCGCCACCATCGGGACCGCCTTTTCTAACAAATTTCTCAGTATGGAAACTTGTTTTACCATTTCCGCCGGCACCCGCTTTTATAAAGATTTTAACTCTATCTAAAAACATCTATTAAATCTTTTCCTTATTTTTCTTTTTTAATTCTTTGTTATATTTACAATCGTTACTAAACTTACAATTCTCACACATTGGTTTTCTCGCCTTGCAAACTCGCCTTCCGTGAAGAACCAAACTAAAATGAGTGTTGGCCCAAAGCTCTTTAGGAAGCTTTTCTAAGCAGGTCTGAACCTCACCAACCGTTTTACCTTTAGCAAGCCCAAGCCTTCTTGAAACTCTGAAAACATGAGTGTCAACGGCTATCGCAGGCGTGTTAAACGCTGTTGCTAACATAACGTTTGCCGTTTTTTCGCCAACGCCAGCCAAACTTTTAAGAGCTTTTTTATCGCTAGGAACAACGCCATTAAACCTTGCAACAATATCTTTTGCGCAATCAATAAGGTTTTTTGCCTTAGCGTGATAAAAGCCACATGGCCTTATTAATTCTTCAAGCTTAACCTTATTAACCTCAGCAAAATCTTTTGGAGTTTTCAACACTTTAAACAAGTTTTTAGTCACTTGGTTAACGCGTTTATCAGTACATTGCGCAGAAAGAATAACAGCAACTAACAACTCAAACTCGTTAGAATAATCAAGTTCACAAGTTGAGCCTCTATATTCTTCACAGATTCTTTTAGCAAGATCTGTTTTAAATGTTTCTGCAGGCATAAAAAATCTCCAACATAACGCGCATTCTATAAGCATCTTCAAACTTCTTAATATCAAGGCCGGTTAATCTTTTAACTTTATCAAGCCTATATAAAACAGTGTTGTGATGCAAGAAGCAAACCTTACTAGTTTTGCTAACATTTAAGTCAAGTTTTAAAAATGAAATAACGCAACTAACTAAGTTAGCATCAGACATAAATTTTTCAAAAGCACTAGTTATATGCGCTTTATAAAAGTTATATTTCCCTTCAGGGGTCACGTTTCTTAACGAATCAAAAAACGGATCATTATAACTTGAAAAGTTATCATGTAAAATTTTGTCTATTTCTTTAGATGTTTCAAATCCAAAAACTTTTGCCATATTTCCCCCTAACTTGACCTAAATTAGTTTATCAAATTTAATTTAAAAATTCAAGTCTTTATCACTTGTTTTAACATTAATGTTAAAAATAATTTTTATAAGAACTAAGTTCAGTAAATCCCTGCTCACTAATTTTAAAAATTTTATCAAACCTAAAATTAGGCGAAATCTTTTCACGCGTTGCAATAACAACTAAACAATTTTGCTTAAGCGCTAAATCAACAACTTCACAAAGCAAATCTAAATCATCACTAACATTAGTAAATAAATCATCAATTAAAATAATTTTTGGCTCTTTAACTAGGGCTCTGATTAACGCTAATTTTTGTTTCTCAGCATATGTTAAATCTTTAACTAGTTTTAATTTATAATCAAAAAAATTAAACCTTGAAAGCAACTCATAAATAATTTTTTCATCTTTAATTTTCAAAATTTTAAGCGCATATTGTAAGTTAAAAAGAACACTTTTTTTATCAAAAAAAACCGGCTCGCTTGGTAAAAAAGAAACTTTAAATTTTGCTTTATTGTTAGTTTTTACGGATTTTTTGGCATATTTTTCACAAAAACTTTCAAAAAATGCAGTTTTTCCAGAATCGGCTTCGCCAACAATTAAAACCTTATCAAGATCACCAAGGTTAATTGATGCTGTCATTTTTTCGTTATATTTAGTTTTAAAATCTAAACAAAAATCCATTTCATAATTTCCTTTAAAACTAAATATATTTTACTATGAAATTAATAAAAAAGGCAAGCATAATTATCGTTTGTTTTATTGTCATAATTGAATCGCTCGTTTCGTTAAATAAATTATTTTTATATTTTGCATTAATAAAACAATCAAGCGCAACTAGCAAAGTTGGGACCTTTGTTGTTACAGTTTTAGAAGCAGGTTCTCTTAACCCTATTGACAACGCAACAGTTTGCATTGTTGAAACAAAAAAATATTATCAAACAAATAACCATGGCTCAACCAATAAACTATCTGCCCCTATTCTTAATTCTTCCCCTTTAAATAATTCATTAGTTCAGCATTGGGGCGAAATAACACTTCTTGTTTATAAGCCTGGTTACGCTGACACAATTGTTTTTAACACTGCCATTTTTGTTGATAAAATTAGAATTGGAATAGTTGTTTTTCTTAACCCTATAATAAACAATGAAGATAACAAGCCAACAATTATTTCTGAAACGCCTGATGAGGTTTGGGTTAAAGAACTTATAAAACTCAATAAAAAATAGGCCCACGTTTTCGCGAGCCTATTAATTATTCTTTTATTGATGAGTTGTTATAATGCCATAGTCGCCATCATTTCTTATATAAGCAACTTTAACATCACCACTTTTTATATCTTGATAAATATAGAATGAATGCCCCAAAAGATCCATTGCTTCAACTGCTTCATTATCAGTCATAGGAATAAGCTCATAATCTTTTCTCTTTGTTATTTTAGGAGCTTTGAAAACTGGGAGCTCGTCAAAGAACATAAGATCAGACAAATCTAATTGATTACGTTTTTTATCAATAAGTTTATCGCTGTGTTTTACTATTTGTTTTTCAATTTTAGCAAGGCAAGCATCAAGGTTAGCATACATATTATCGCTTTCAACTTCACTTCTAACAAATAAACCATCAGCAGTTATTGTTACTTCCATTTTCTCCCTGTCATGAGAAGAAGAACAAACAACCTTGCAACTTGCGTTTTTGCCTAAATACTTCTCCATCTTGCTGACTTTTTTCATAATTAAGTCATTAAGTTTTTCTTTAACTTTATAATTTCTTTCTAAAATATCAACTTTCATAATTAATCTCTCCTTATTAATATTTTAACTTATTTTATAAATTTATCCAAATCAATTAGTCTTCTTTAGCGGTAAAAGTAAACTTCCCATCTCTAAATCCAACCGTTACAACACTTCCCTCGCCAAATTGACCGCTTAAAATGCTTTCAGCAAGGCTGTCTTCAATCTTCTGTTCAATAAATCTTTTAAGTGGTCTTGCACCATATTCAGCGCTATAACCTTTATCAATAATTTCGTCCATTGCGCCCTTTGTTAGTCTAAGGGTTATCTTTTTATCTTGTAACTTATTATTAAGGTTATTGATTAAAATTGAAGCGATTTTACTAATATCTGCTTTGCTTAATCTATCAAAAATACAGATAACATCAACCCTATTTAAAAACTCTGGTTTAAACTTCTCTTGAAGCGATTTCATTAAGTGCTCTTTAACGTCAACTTTATTGTCTTCGCCATCATCAAAGCCAAGTCTCTTGCTTGCTTTAGGAAGGTCGCTAACGCCACAGTTTGAAGTCATAATAACAATAGTATTTTTAAAGTTAACCGTTCGGCCTTGGCTATCAGTTAATCTTCCGTCATCAAGAATTTGAAGCATAATATTAAACACGTCTGGGTGCGCCTTTTCAATTTCATCAAACAAGATAACGCTATATGGTTTCCTTCTAACCTGCTCAGTTAATTGTCCGCCATCTTCGTGGCCAACATATCCTGGAGGTGCGCCAATAAGTTTTGCAACAGAATGAGATTCCATAAACTCACTCATATCAATTCTTATAACCATATTCTCATCATCAAACATTGCTTCAGCAAGCGCCTTAGCAAGCTCTGTTTTACCAACACCGGTTGGGCCTAAGAATATAAATGAGCCAATTGGGCGCTTTGGGTCTTTAAGCCCTGCTCTTGCCCTTCTTATTGCCTTACTAACAGCACTAACGGCTTCTTCTTGGCCAATAACACGTTTATGTAAAATTTCTTCAAGGTGAACTAGTTTATCTTTTTCAGTTTCAGTTAGTTTTGTTACCGGAATTTTAGTCCAACTTGAAACAACCCTTGCTATATCTTCGCTTGTTACAACGCCAAAACTTGTTGTTTCGCTTTTCCATTCTTTTTTAGCATTTTCAATCTTCTCACGAATTTTATCTGCCTCTAACTTATATTCGTTTGCCTTATCATAGTCTTCGCTTTTGCTGGCTTCAAGTTTCATTATTTCAAAGTCTTTAAGTTTGGCTTCAAGTTCTTTAAGATTTTCTGGAGCCTTTGCGCCATTAACTTTAGCGCGGCTGCTCGCTTCATCAATAAGGTCAATCGCTTTATCTGGAAGGCTTCTATCCATAATATATCTAACTGAAAGGTTAACTGCTGCTTCAATAGCATCATCAGTTATTTTAACCTTATGGAATGCTTCATAAGAGTTTCTTATTCCCTTTAAAATCTTAATGGCATCACTAACGCTTGGTTGCTCAACAATTATTGGTTGAAATCTTCTTTCAAGCGCTTTATCTTTTTCAATAAACTGTCTATATTCTTCAGTTGTTGTTGCGCCGATCGTTTGCATTTCACCACGCGCAAGATATGGCTTTAACATATCGCTTGGGCTAACTTCACCCTCTTTGCTTCCTGCTTGAGCAAGCATATGAATTTCATCAATAAAAACAATTATATTTTTAGCAGAAATAATTGTGTTGATAGCGTTTTTAAGTTTTTCTTCCATACTACCACGATATTTTGTTCCAGCCATAAGCGAACCAATATCAAGGCTAAAAATAATCTTATTTTGTAAAAATTCAGGAACGTCGCCTTTAACAATTGCTTGAGCAAGCCCTTCAATAACTGCGCTCTTGCCAACGCCGGCATCACCAATTAAAACAGGGTTATTTTTTGTTTTTCTGCAAAGAATTTCAATAATTCTTGCCGTTTCTTTTTCCCTGCCAATAATTGGGTCCATCTTGCCTGAACGAGCCCTAGCCGTCATATCAATTCCCATATCTTGTAAAACTTCAGGAAGATTAGCGTTTATGTTAGCCTGACGCTCTTGAGTTCGCTTAATCTGCTCACTTTCATAATTGTTTGGAGCAGGTTTTGTTTTTTGAAGAATAACTGTTGTTTGAGGATCTGAAAGAATATCGTTAAACCTATCAAAAACAGAGCCCATATTAAAGAAATCATCATCATAATTTGTTCCCCTGATTGCATCAGCTGTTCTTTTAAGCAATGATGAAATATTAACATTAAAATAGTCTTTTAAAATGTTAACAGCACTGCTTGAATCATCAGAAAGAAGCGCAAATAAAACGTCTTCGCTAACAACATAATTTTCACCCATATCATAAGCAATTTTAAAGGCCGTTTCAATTATATTTTTAACTCTTGGCGTAAAGTCATATTTATTTGCAACTGCACTAGAAGAAAATGGCTTCTTTTGCCTAATAACTTTTTCAACTTCGCCCTTTGTTACGCCAACTTCTTTTAAAAGCCTTGTTGCAACGCTACCTTCAACGCTAACAAGCCCATAAAGCAAATATTCAGTTCCTATTTGCTGGTCATGAAGATCAACAGCAAGTTTAGCAGCAGTTGATAAAACCTTTTTACAATTTGGCGTCATGTTTTCGCCATCAATGTTAATATAATCCATAATTCCTCCTATTTAATTCTTTGATTTCTTAATTTTTCTCTAACATATTTTGCTCTGTAAATACCTTCATCTTCACCATCAAGGTCAAGCCCTAATGATTTGCTAAGGTTATGGTGGAGCGTTTCAACAAATAGTTTATCGCAAATTCCGTTATCTTTAAGCCTTAAAATTCCAAGCGCTATTCCCATTTTTATTTCGCCACAAAACTTATAAACTTCATCGCTTGAAAGAGTATAGCAATTTGTCATTATTCCATAGGCTCTTAAAACCCTATCAGTTATTTCTGTTTCACGATTAGCCTTTAACTTCATTCGCTCTTTATTTTCAATTTCACAAAGTTTTAAAACCGCTTCTTTAACTGAAGCAATTATTTCCTTTTCGGTTGAACCTAAACTTCGTGAATTGCTTATTTGATACATAAACCCATCAAACCCAGAACTTTCGCCATAAACTCCGCGAACGCAAATTCCCCTGTTTGATAATTGGTTTATAACGTTATTCATTTCGCCACTTAAAGTAATTGCTGGTAAAAAGCACATAACTGACGATCTCATTTCTGTTCCAAGGTTAGTTATGCAACTCGTTAAAAAGCCAAACTTAGAACTAAACGCAATATCTAGTTTTTCGAGCATTTTGTTATCATAGTTATTTAAAATATCATAAGCCCTTTCAAGATCAAGCCCCCTTAAAAAACATTGCGCTCTAATATGATCTTCTTCGTTAATCATAATAGAAACTGTTTCATCATGATTAAGAATAACAGCGCCATAATCTTTTTGTTCAATAAGATCACTGCTTATTAAGTGTTTTTCTTGCATAACGCCAGCGTCACGGCTGCTTAAAGTTTTCATATTATAAATTTTAAACTCGTCAAGCGAACCAAGCGCTCTTAAACTAAGGTCTAAAACCTTTTTCCCTTGCTCTTTGTTTATTCTTTGAGGCATTGGAAAACTAGCAATGTTTCTTGCAAGCCTAATCCTAGAAGAAACAACAATAGAACTAATATCAAAAACTGCCATTATCGTTTCCCCTTAATGCTATAATTTTTCTCTTAATTTCTTCAGCACGAACATAGTCGCGGTTAGAAACTGCCTCTTTTTCTTGGTTGCTAAGTTCAGCAAGTTCAGCTAGAATTTTAGCCCTTGTTAAGTCTTTCTTTGGGGTTTTACCAACGTGCTCACAGCGCCCGTGATAATTTCTTGCAAGCGCTTCAATTTCGCTTTCAAAAACCTTATAACAATTAGAACACCCAACGAAATAGGTTTCATTTAAATCGCTTAACATTTGACTGCAAATTGGGCAAGTTTTTTCTCCGCCAAAGCCTGAAAACTCATCAGTCCAAATTATCTTATGATTCTCAAATTCGTCCATCATTTTCCCCTTTGTTTTCCATTAAATAAACTAACATTGACTTAAATTGTTGCGCCCTAATCTTATCTCTTAAATCAAATGGCGAACTAAGCGCAGAATCACTAATTAAAGATAGAATTAATTTTTCATCACTCTCTTTTAAAACTTCTTCACTAACAAGATTCTTAACAATTTGTTTAGCCCTGTTAAAAGATAGTTCATCGCCAACCCTGTTTAAAACAACGCTAAGTATTGCATCATCACTAACAGGAATTTTAGTTATTTTAATAAAGCCGCCACCACCTCGCCTGCTGACCTTGTTAAAGCCCCTATCTAAAGTAAACCTTGTTTCTAAAACATAGTTTATTTGGCTTGGTGAGCAAGCAAAATAATTGGCAAGCTCGTTTCGAGAGATATTAAGCTCCCTTTCTTGCCCTAAAGCATCAAGAATAAAATTTTCAATTATATCGCTAATACTATTTCCCATTTTACCCCCAAACTAAAAAGTTTGACTTTCTTTGACCTTTCATAAATATATTATACCCTCAGTTTTTAAAAGTCAACATAAATTGACCTATTTTTAAAAAATAAAACGAGGCAAAATGCCTCGCTTTTATAATCTTTCAAATTCTCCTGGAGTTATTCTTCTTGTTTTTGGCTTAACTCTAAAATCAAAAGTTGTATCTTCAGTTTCTGACATAAACTTTTTCATAACCTGACTAAAATGATAAGGCTTTGGAAGAACAACCTCTTTTTCACCATTAGCATTAGACAATTCTTTCTTATATCCCCTTAATTCGTTAATAGCACAAATTCCAAACTTTCTTGTTCTTCCTGAAATGTTTTCCACTTCATCATTAAAAATATAATCTTTGGCGTTAAAAGTTAAAAGATCAATTCCGTGAACCGTTGCTTCTGCCATAATCATGCTATCACTTGGAATTCGCCCAATTTTATTCCCTGTTAAAATTACTGGCATTGGAGCATCATGTTTTTTGCCTTTGCAAACAAATGGCTGAGTATAGGCTCTCGCAAGCCCTCTTAAATTGCTAATAAACTCAACTTTATCTTTACGTTTTGAATCATCAAATTTTAGCATTGTTTTGCAAAGGAGTTCCTTAAAATCTTCTCTAAATATTTCGTTTTCTTTTTTACATGCATAATCACAAACTTCGCCAAACGCAGTGTAAGGAACAACAAATTTAACTCTTGGCTTTTTTATAGGAACAACATTATCATTTTCATCACGAGTAAATAAAAAGTTTTGATAAGCATAGGTTAATTCTGGCAAACTTTTCATAATTGATTGATTAGATAAATAGTATGCCATTTTTTCATCAAAAGGTTGCCTATTCCTTCCGCCTGGAAAATAATGATGTAAAAGAGCAAGATTTATTATCGCATCACTATCAAGGGCAAAATATATCGTTTCTTCTTCGTTACCTATCATCTTCTTCACCAACCTTTTTCATGCCAATACTTTCTGTTAAACCATCATAGGCCTCTATAAGAAGGCCGTAATATTTATCATCATATAAACTTTTTTTATAGATTTCGCTAACTTCTTTTATTCCTATTTTTTTATTTTTAGAAACCATTTTTGCCTCACATTTAAATTTTAACATAAACAAAAAGTTGCTGTCAATAAACAAAACCGCCATAATTGGCGGTTTTATCTATTAATCATTTGCTATTGGTGAAATAGTTAAACTGATTGTTGAAAGAGTTGTTGCATTTTCTTCAGTATAGTTATGTTCAAAGCATATTGAAGTAAAGGTTAAAGTTTCTCCGTCAACATCATAATCAATTGTTAATGTTGAATCAACGCCATAGCCTTCATATTCTTCTAATTCACTTGCAGTAATACTACTATTTGCCCAATTTCCATAACCAGCATAAGGATAATCAATGCTTGCTTGATAAATAAATCTTGCTGTTAAAATTGGGTCTGCGGTTGTTCCGCTAATAATAACTTTAGTGTGAGTAACGTTACTATTTGCGTCAAGAGATTCAACAATTTGAACATTTCCGCTTCCAAATGCATTATTATAAAAACCATCATCAACAAACATTTTCTTAAACATTTCAAAGTAATAACTGTAATATGAATTCATTAAATTTTCAGTATCGTTTGATAATGTTAAAGTTCCGGCAGTGTTAGTTATTGTTCCGCTATAATCAGTTTCATCTAACTCATCACTTTCACCATTGAATGTGTAGATATCTGCATCAAAAATAACATTTCTTTCTTCAGTATAAACTTCGCCGCCGGTAAATATTTCTTGAAGCAATTGCCTCATATTTGATGGGTTAGTTAAATATCTATTCTCGGTTGCGGCAATATCCATTGTAAACTCAATAATGCTATAAAGTTTGTTTGTTGGCTCAAATTTAACAATGATTAAGCCATTTTTAAATAAGTCATTAGCAATTAACCAACCATACATATCAATATAATCGCCAACTTCTAAAACTTCTTCGCTATAATAAACTTTCCAAGTTCCGCCGGCAACTGCTTCTGGAATTAAATCAGCAGTTATATAAACTTTATCATCGGTAACAGTTAAGTTTTGATAATTGGCTTCAACAGCCTCAAATGCTGCGTTAATATCTTCAATGTTATTAGGGGTTATGCCCTTAATATAAATATCAAATGAGCTTTCAGTCATTTCATAGAAGTTGCTATTACCAGGTTTTGAGATGTAAATAGTATAACTTCCAAACTCAGTTATTGTTAAAGTATAAGTTTTTGTTCCTGAAGCGATATTTGCTTGGTCAATGATGTCTTCACCTTGTTTTACAACCCAATGCCAATCGCCATTAGAACGGAAAATGTCAATATTAGGATCAACAATTTCAAAGGTATATTGTCCGTTAGCAACGCCATCAACTTCATATCTATTATTTTCACTATTATAAAGCCCACCTTCATATTCTTCTGTTGATGGATTATAAACCGCTCCCCTTCTTTGACCGTTAATTTCAATAAGGTCAAAGTCAACATAGGTTTGACCTATCTTATTAATAGTAAACCCTAAAATAACGTCATCAGTTGTTTTAATCAATGTTGGTTCTGGGTCATAAGTCCAATAAGACCACTGCCAGTTGGTTTTATCTGTTAAATAAACGCAAGCATTATAATTCCCAGCGTTTGTAGCCTGACTAACATATCCGCCAGTTGTTGAAAGGGCAACAAGCCCATCTTCAAAATATGTTTGATAGTTATAATCTGAAATAAGATTTCTAACAAGAATTGGTTGACCATAATAATCATGAGAAGAAGTTACTAATGTTGGAGCATAAAGTTCGCCTTTCGTTATATTTAAAGTAACTGGGAAGTTTTGGTTAGGTTGATTAAAGTTTTTAGTTACATAATCAGCCTCATAATAAACGTCATATTCATTTCCATTGCTTTCATAAACGTGATATCTTGCAGTTTGTAATTCATCAGCGTTTAATTCTCTTAGTTGAATTATAGCATCTTTCGTTTTTCCGTTATTCATTGAATTAACTTCTGAAGTTGGAGACACAAATGACATTGTTGCGCCAAACAAATAAGCATTTGAATCGTCTAAACTTAAAGTTGATAATGCAATATTTCCTGTCGTGTTATTGTCGCCATAATTAAAACTAACCTCTGGGTTAACAACTTCGTTATATCGTTCTGGGTTGCTTTCATAACTTAAAGAAGCCTTTAAGAAATTAAGGTAATCACCCTTTCTAACTTGAACATAAGTGTTATAATTAGGCAATGTCCAACCGCTAATATAGTTGCCAGTGTTTTCAACATAAGCTGTTAAATAATATGTTCCAACTTCAAGAGAAGTTAAAGCATAATCATCATAGAAAAAATATTCGCCGTGATCATTTAAATAAGTTTGTTTTTCAGCAAAAGTGCTTTTAGCGTTTAGGGCTGAATATTCGTCAGGCTTTAACGCTTTAATATTACCAAAGCCTGTAACGGTTTCTTGATCACGTTTAACGCTAACATCAAACCCTTCATACGCTTGGTAATAGTTATAGTCATTGTGAAGCGCTGAATCATAATTAAATTTGATGGTATAAGTCCTTTGATCATAAATTGGGTTAACTGTTACCCCAATTCTATAACTAACCCCTTCGTAAGTATATTTTATGTAATAATACCCAGCGTCAAGATGGTAAATGTCATCACCAACATAAACATTTTCTGTTGTATAAATCCCATAAGTAACCTTATCAATATCAGCCGCTGTTAATTGGGTTTTGTTACCTTTAGAGTCAACAACATAAAGATCATATTCACCCATTCCAGAATGAGCACCATAATCAAAATTAACATTATATGCATCTGATTCATAAGTTTGCCCATTCATTTCAATAACTAACTTACTAACGCTAGCGCCATTATCCCCATTATCACACGCAGCAAAAATAAAAGCGCAAGGAAGAATTAGTAAAAGCGTTAACATTAAATTTAAAATAAATTTTTTCATTTTGTTTCTCCTTAATAGTTACATTATTAGTATAACAATCTTAGAGAAAAAACGTCAAACAAAAAAGCACTCTAGTTGAGTGCTTCATTTTTGGTGCGGATGACAGGACTTGAACCTGCAAGCCAGTGTTTCGGCACAAGATCCTTAGTCTTGCGCGTGTGCCAATTTCGCCACATCCGCAAATGTGAGATTATTATAACAACAAAAAACGTGTTTGTAAAGTGTTTTCAAAAAATTATTATATAAGAATAGTCGTTTAAGAACAATATTATAAAATCTATATACACAATCAAAAACAGGCAAAATTGCCAAATTTTATAATATTTTTCAGGTTTTTTACTTAAATTTATT
>JAILMD010000001.1 GCA_024692805.1 bacterium
GGATAAATTGGAAGAAGGTTAAATAACCCCAAACCAATATTTATTATTATTGCGAAATTAAAATAATAACTTAAAGCAAATCCAATAATGTTTCCGCCAAAAAGAAAGTTATAGCCGAATTTATAGAATAAACAATAAACCCCTGTAAATAAAAATGCTAAAATAAAGTTAATCGTTACTCCGGCAATGCTAACGAAAAACTCACCCCACTTTCTGTGCTTAAAATTTTGCGGGTTAACCGGAACAGGTTTCGCCCAGCCAAACCCAAAAATAAGCAAACAAATAAAACCAAGTGGGTCAATATGATTTAATGGTTTAAGCGTTAATCTTTTTAATGCTTTAGCAGTTTTATCACCCTCTTTGTAAGCAACAAAAGCGTGCCCAAATTCGTGAAAACTTAAAGCAACTAAAATTGCGCTAACATAGGCAATAATAACACTAACACATTCGCCAAAAGGTAATGAAAATGCATTATAAATCATACCAATTTTATATTAACTAAAAAAAACGATTTTGTCAATTAAAATAAAACCAACAAAAAAATAGCCAATCGGCTATTTTACCAGTGATTGAGGATATGTTTAAAGTGGTCGAAAAACTGCATTTTTGCAACTGACTCATTGGCGAGAATATCATCTTCAAAAATAACAATTCCATTTTCATCAACAACTAAAACTTTACCAATAACATCACCAACTTCAATTGGGGCGCGTGGCTCGTTATCTTCAATAATAACTTTAACATTAAGTTTTTCGCCGTTTTTTGTTAAAATTGAATAACTATTTTCAATTTTTCCATAAATTTTATCAATTTTTCCGTTAAAAATGTCAATTTCTGCAGAAAATTCATCTTTGTCTAAAACAACATTGCTCTTATAATTAGCAAACCCATAGTCAAACATTTCCCTAACTTCGCTAAACCTTGTTTTTGAATCTGGTTCGCCGATAACAACGCCAACAAGCCTTGTTTCTCCCCTTCTTGCAGAACAAGTTAAACAATATTTAGCTAAACTAGTATATCCCGTTTTTCCTGAATCGCAACCAGGATAAGTTTTAACAAGCCTATTTGTGTTAACTAATTCCGTTCTTCTTCCTGATGGGTGAATTAAATCAGTCATCCAAATTTTTGAGTATTCAAGATAAATTGGGTTATCCATTATTTCTTTATAAATAATAGCGCAATCTCTTGCTGATGAATAATGCTCATTTGCGCTTAACCCTGTTGAGTTTTCGAAATGAGTGTTGGTTAGGTTTAATTCTTTTGCTTTTGCGTTCATTTTCCTAACAAATTCGGTTTCATTCCCCGCAACAGCCTCGCTTAAAGCAACAGTGCTATCATTAGCCGAAGCAATAATTATGCTTTTTAACAAGTCTTTAACTAAATAAGTTTTATTAGCATCAAGAAAAGCCTGGCTGCCCTCTGTTTGCGCTGCGTTTTCACTTATTGTTACTTTTGAATCAAGACTTAAATTATCTTTTTCAATTTCATCAAAAATAACGCTTAAACTCATCATTTTTGTCATGCTCGCTATTGGCAATCTTTCATCACTATTTTTTTCAAATAAAACAACATCTGAATTGGCATCCATTAAAATTGCCGATTTTGCATTTTTAGCTAAGCTTAAACCATCATCTTCAGCAACGCAAACAAATTTAGCCTTGCTAACAGACAAAAAAGAGAAACTTAAAACCAAGCCGATAATGAATAAAAATATTTTTTTCATAAACCACCTCGCAAAAATAGTTTTTGCAAAAATGATTTTTTAATACCTAATAAACAATATAAACAAAACTTTTAAGCAAAAGCGGAACAATAAATGAATAAACGATAACAACAATTAGTGCAAAACAAAAACAAATAACATATTTTTTAAAAAACTCAAAATATTTAAATGAAACATTAAAACTAAGGTTATATTTTTTTGCTTCATAAGCCCTAGCAACACACAAAGTTATTGCTAAAACAATAACGCAAAACCATAAAATATTTATTGGGCAAATAACAAAAATAACATTCAAAATTCCGCTAAAAGAATATGCCCTAATTATTGTTGCTGAAATTATAGCAAGTGTTAACCCCTGATAAATAATAAACAAAAAGCAAAGAAAGCAAGAATAAATTGAAAGTGAAAAAACAAAAATTAATAAAAACAATAAAACCGATTCTAAAAGTTTGCTAAAAAACAAAGCAAATGGTTCAGCGTCGCCCCTAATAAGTTCAAGTAAAATTTTATTAGAACTATTTAAAACTTTTAAAAAACTAGAATTGTTATCAACGCTAAAAATTCCTAAAACAATTCCTGCTAGCAAACATAAAAAAGAAAAAACTATAAGAAGACGATACTTTTTTAAAAAAACTAAAAACTCATCACCTAACCTTATAAAAAAGTTTTGCATATTTTATTATATGAATTAAATAATTAAAGCTTTACAAATCAATCATATTAGAAATAAAAGTTGCAAAACCTTTTATTGGGTCACTAACAAAAACGTGGGTTACCGCGCCAACAACTTTTCCATTTTGAATAATAGGGCTTCCACTCATTCCTTGAACAATACCGCCGGTTTTTTCAATAAGCCTTTGATCTGTTATTCTTATTATCATATTTTTTGAATCAGAATTTTGATTAGTTTTAATTATTTCAATTGAATAATCTTGAGGCTTATTCCCGCTTATTGAACACCTTAATTTTGCCTTACCTAAAACAATTTCATTAGGGCTTGCAGTCGGCATTTTTTCTAGGTTTAACTCATCTAAAACTTCTTCATTAATTTTGCCAAAAACTCCAAAATTAGTGTTATTGTCTAACTCACCTAAAACCTGTCCGCCTTTTAAAAATATTCCCTTTAATTCTCCTGGCGTTCCTCGATTGCCTTTCGTTACCCCAATAATATCGCAAGAATAAATTTCACCTTTCATGACAGGAAGCATAACCCCCGTATCAATGTCGCAAACGGGGTGTCCTAATGCTCCAAAACGCAAATTATCACTTCGAATAAAAGAAAGCGTTCCAACGCCAGCGGCATCATCTCTTATCCATAAACCCATTTTATAAGTTTTCGTTAACTCATCAATTTCAGGCAAAACAAAAGTTGTAAAAACCTTATTACTTCTTTTAACTTTAACCTTTAAACTTCGATTTTCGTTGTCCTTTCTATTAATAATTTCTTCAATTTTTTCAGCAGAAGTTATTTTTTCATCTTCAATTTCTAATAAAATATCTCCGCTAGTAATTCCAGCCGCTCCAGAAGGGCTAACAACTCCCCTATTAGTTAAAATGTCGCTTACTCCAACAATAACAACACCGTCACATTTTAGCGCAAAGCCAAGAGGAACTCCGCCAACATAAACTTCCGCCGTGTTTTTACTTGCAACTTCGTTTTGTTTTATTGGGAAAAGCCAATTTATTATAGTTTTTATTGGGTTAGTTTGGTTGGTTAAACAATCTTCATCAGCAAAAACAAAATTAGTTACATTACATTGCGCAAAAATAGTAAAAAGAGTGCAGCAAACACATAAATAACTAATAATTTTAATTAGAATTTTAGAAAAATTTTTCATTAAAAAACTACCCTTACGAGTAGTTTGCGTTTTAATTTAATTTTTATGATAATTATCTATTAATTCTTTAGCGTGAACCTTTGCTGACTCTGAATCGCTCGAGCTAATTAGCCTAGCAACTTCCAAAACTTTTTCTTCATTATTAAGTTTTTTGATGCTGGTTTGAGTTTTATTATCAATAGTTTCTTTTAAAATGAAGTAGTTGTCATCAGCCGCCGCACAAATTTGCGCCATATGAGAAACACATAACACTTGATGGCCAACTCCAAGTTTTTTAAGTTTTGTTGCAATAACTTGCGCCATCTTTCCGCTAATTCCAGTATCAATTTCATCAAATATCATTGTTTCAATATTTTGAGTTTGGGTTGTTACGCTTTTAACGGCAAGCATAAACCTGCTCATTTCTCCGCCACTAATAACTTTTGCTAGCGGCATAAGCGGTTGCCCAACGTTTGCGCTAAACATAAATTCAATTTCATCTTGCCCAAAACTATTTAAATTATCAGCGCTAAGCGTATCTAACCTAACTTCAAAGGCTGCTCCGCTTAACCCGACTTCATTTAATTCATTTTTTACCCTATTTTCGAAGATTTTTGCAGTGTTTTTGCGTTTTTCTGTTAATTTTTGAGCTAAAAGCAATAATTCTTTCTCGCTTTTCTGCAATCTTTCAGTTAACTTATCAACTTCTTCCGCACAATTTGTTAATTTCTCTAACTTTTTAGTTATTTCTTCATAATAATTGTTAATCTCTTCAACGCTTTGGCCATATTTTTTCTTAAAGTTAGAAAACAAATCAAGCCTTGAATTAACCCTTTGAATTTCTTCTTCGCTTATTTCTTCGTTATCTAAAATGTCATTTAGTGTTTCAGAAATATCTTCAACTTCAATTTTTGCACTTTCAAGCCTTTCGCTAAGTTTAGCAAGCCTTTCATCATATCCACTTATGTCATTAAGCGTTACAACGCTTTTTGTTATAAGTTCGTTAGCGCTAATATTTCCATCACTCAAAAGATTAGTAACCTGGGCTAGCCCATTTTTAATTTTTTCGCCGTGCGCAAATTTAATATATTTATCTTTAAGTTCGTTAATTTCTTCTTCTGTAAAATTAGCAGCACTTATTTCATCGGCTTGAAAACTATATAAATCAATAAGATGCTCGCGCTCTTTCTCATCAACGGTAAAGTTTGCAAGTTCTTTTTTAATTTCTTTAACTTCGTTATAAGTTAAACCATATTTTGTTAAAGTTTTGGCTATTTCCTCTTCGCCAAAAGCATCAATGATATGAATATGGTTACTGCTATCTAAAAGTGATTGATGTTCAAATTGCCCGTGAAGGTCAATTAAAACCGAACTAATTTTTTTGAGCATTGAAAGCGTAAACATCTGACCATTAACCCTGCATTGGTTTTTGCCGTCAGTTGTTATCTTCCTGCTTATAATTATTTGGTCTTCGCCTTCAAGGTCAAATTCTTTAAGAGCAGCTTTCGCGAGTTTGCTATTACTTACGAAAACGGCTTCAACATAAGCAAAATCTTTGCCATAAGAAATTAGCGACCTATCTGCTCGCTCACCTAAAAGCAAACTTATTGAATCAATAATAAGTGATTTCCCTGCGCCTGTTTCACCACTTAAAACTGAAAATCCGCTGTTAAAATCAATTGTTAAATCGCTAATTAAAGCAACATTTTTAATAGTTAGTGTTGTTAGCATTATTCAAATGGAACTTCAATTAAATCGTTAAGTTGTTTTTTTAGCGCAGTTATTTTACCTTCGCTTTCTTTTAGCATCTCCATACTCTTTTTTGCAATATCAACGCTCTTTTCAAAAGCCTCAATAGCATCTTGAAGGCTGGTTTTTGGATCTTCAAGTTTTTGGCTAATCTTTTCAAGCTCGTTTAATGATTCTTCGTATGTCATTTTATCTCCTTTATTTTTATAACCTTTGAAACTATGGTTCCGTCATTTAAATAGTTATTAATTTCATCATTTTCTTTAATGTTTTTAACGCTTAAAACTGGCTTATTGTCTTTTTCAAGTTTTGAATAACCTTGCCTTAAAATAGCAAGCGGATTATTCTTTTCGACCGCCAAACTAACCAATTCCATCTTTTTTCGGTTTAATTCAACAACTTTATTTATATCAGCAGTTATTTTTTGTATTTTTTGCCCAAAAATCGCCTTAAAATCGGCTAATTTCTGTGACACATTAGAAAGTGTTAAAGTTAGGTATAACTTCTGGTCTTTTAGGCATTTTTGGCATTTTTGAAACAGCCTTTCAAACATCAAATTTTCAGTTGATTTAATATTATTTATTTCATCATAATAATCAAAAACACAAATCTCACTTGCAACTGATGGTGTTGCTGCTCTTAAATCACTTGCAAAATCGCAAAGCGTAAAATCTGTTTCGTGGCCAACGCCGCTAACTATTGGTTTATGTGACTCAAAAACCGCTCTTGCAACTTTTTCAGTGTTAAATGGCGCAAGGTCAATCATTGATCCGCCACCACGAGCAACGATAATAACGTCAACTTTGTTAATTTTATTAAGCTCAGCAATACCCTCGCTAATTTCATCTTCGGCGCCCTCGCCCTGAACTTTAACAGGGTAAAGCAAAATATCAACCTTAGGATTTTTTCGCCTTGCAACGTTAATAATATCATGAATAACGGCGCCCGTTTCACTTGTTACAACACCAATACATTTAGCATATTTTGGAATTTCGCGCTTGTTTCGCTCGTCAAAAATTCCTTCGGCTTCAAGTTTTTCTTTTAAAAGCAAAAACTTTTTATAAAGATCGCCCATTCCATAAGGCTCAATTTTAGAAGCAACAAATGAAAGTTTACCAAATCGAACATGATAGTTTAACCTTCCTGTTATTAAAACGCTGTCACCATCTTTTATTTCACTTGTTGCTCCAAACTCAATACAACTAAGAGTTGCCCCTTCTTCTTTGATATCAAAATAAGCGTTTCCGCCTGAGATTTTATAGCCTGAAACCTCACCGTAAACGCTAATACCAATTAACAATTCTTCATTGTCAAAAATGTTTTTAATATAGTTATTAAGTTGGGTTATGCTTAATTTTAAACCTTGCATTAAATCACCTTAGCTAAAACACCATTAATAAAAGATGCACTTTTTTCTGTTGAATAAATTTTACTTAAATTTATAACTTCATTTATACTAACTTTTGTTGGAATATCTTTTTCAAATTCAATCTCATAAAGAGCAAGCATCATAAGCGCCATATCAACTTTATAAATTCTCTTTGAAGAATAACCTGTTGTTGCTTTTTCAATTTTATCCCAAAGATAATCAAAGTTTTGCGCAACACCAAAATAAACTCTGCTTGCGTATTCTTTTTCACCCTCGTCACCAATTTCGCTTAAATAATCAGCGAGTAAGTCATCATCTATTTCACGCGTAAAAACATATTCAAAAATTAGTTTAAAAACTCTTTCCCTTGATTCTTTCCTACTCATAATTCCCTCTATTTACTTAAGAAGTCTTCTAGGCCTTCTTCTTCAATTAAATTTTTCTTTTCAAACATATTTATGAATCTTTGCCTTAAAAACTCTCTAGCTGGCTTTAACTTTACTGGTTCCTTGCTTGGCTCTTTAGTTGGTTCAACAGGCTTTGTTGGCTGAGGCTTTGCTGGCGCAACTGGTTGTTTTTGCTCGCTTTGAGGCTTGCTTTCGTGTTTTGTTATTTTTATTTCAATTTTAGTTGGTTCACCCTTTGTTGCAACATTTCCTTGAACAACATTCATTTTGCTGCCCATAATTTTTGTTAACTTAGCCGCCTTGCCTTTCCCGCTCTTAATAAATGTTTGAACCTTGCTTGGTGAAGCCGCTTTTTTAGCTGGGCCTTTTTTGACTTTAGCCTGTTGCTTCTTTGGCGCTGCTTCAACATTGTTTTCCTGTTTTTTAACAGGTTTATAAGTTAAAACTAAAGGCTCTGCTATTCCTTTAGCAACTTTTTTAACTCTGTTTTTAATAATGAAAACATTAGGAATTTCCTTTAAAAACTCATTAAACTTTGGAAGCCTTCCAAGAAGCTCATAACTAAGCAAAATTCGTCTTCCGTTCTCATCTCTTTTAACTTCAAGCCCTAAAAGTTGGTAAAGATCTTTTATGCTTCCGTCAGCATTATATTGAATTTCAATTCCTAAGATTTCATAAAGCTCTCTTAGTCTTCGTTCTCTCTCTTCTTTTTGCTTTTTTATTAAAGCCTGCCTGCGTTTTTCTTTAATAATTTTCTTTATGGCAACAGTTGCAAACCAGCCATATAACGCAAACAAAACAACTAGCAATAAAATAAAAAGAACTAAACTTGCTAAAACCCCTGTTAATTTTAGTGTTAAAAGCAATGCAAAGATAGTCAATGCAATAACACTTCCTAAAACTAATTGAGTTTTTAAGTTTAGTTTCTTCATAGATTTTTCCTTAGTTTATAGCAACATTATCTGTTGAATCAAAAACAACTCCCGTTACGTTTACGTTAATTTGTTCTGCCTTAAAATCAGTCATTGATTCAATGCTGCTTTTAATGTTTTCCTGAACTCTGAAAGCAACATCTCTAACTGAATAACCAAATAGCACATTAACAAAAACATCAACATAAACTGAACCTTCAACAAATTCAATTATAACGCCCTTTTTATAGTTTTTGTTGAATAGCTTTTTAGAGGTTTTAATTCCTTGAGTGTTAATTCCAGCAATTCCGCTAATTTCCTGCGTTGCAAGCGTTACAATGCTTCTAACAACATTGCGCTTATAACTAACATTTCCCTCGTCGGTTAACGTTATTTTCTTTCCTTGAGCCATACTCTCACCTCTACTAAATTTAGTATATCACATTATTTTCTCTTTTGCAATAATTTTAAAGTTTAACACAAACAAATGTTTATAAAATTTAAACATAAACCACTTTGTTTTTCATATTTATAAACAACAAAATTTTAATTCCATAGAAACTTTAAGATTTAGATGCGTAAGAAGGCAACAAAAAAATTCGGGGTCGGAGCATACTTATTGTATGTGACCGCCTCGAATTTTTTAATTAACGCACTTAGGCGCCAAATATTAAAGTTTCTATTTAATAATTTTAGAAACAACACCAGAACCAACTGTTCTGCCGCCTTCACGAATAGCGAAACGAAGTCCCTCTTCAATAGCGATAGGGGTGATAAGTGTTACAGTCATTCTTGTGTTATCACCAGGCATAACCATTTCAGTTCCTTCTGGAAGTTGGATAGAACCAGTAACGTCAGTAGTTCTGAAATAGAATTGTGGACGATAGTTGTTAAAGAATGCAGTGTGACGACCACCTTCGTCTTTTGTTAATACGTAAACTTCAGCAGTAAATTCAGTGTGTGGATGAATTGTTCCTGGTTTGCAAAGAACTTGACCACGTTCAACGTCTGTTCTTTGGATACCACGAAGAAGAACACCAATGTTGTATCCAGCAACGGCTTCGTCAAGAAGTTTTCTGAACATTTCGATACCAGTTACAACTGTTTGTTGTGCTTTCTCAGTCATACCAACGATTTCAACTGTATCGTTAATTTTAAGAGTTCCTCTCTCAACACGACCAGTAACAACGGTTCCACGACCAGTGATTGTGAAAACGTCTTCGATTGGCATAAGGAATGGTTTATCAGTATCACGAGCAGGAGTTGGGATATAACTATCAACAGCGTCCATAAGGTCACGGATAGGTTTAATATCTGGGCTATCCCATTTTCCAGCTTTTGCAGCTTCAAGAGCTTGGAATGCTGATCCACGAATAATAGGAGTGTTGTCTCCATCAAATTCGTATTGGTTAAGTAATTCACGAATTTCCATTTCAACAAGGTCAGCGAGTTCTGTGTCTCCGCCTAATTGATCCATTTTGTTCATGAATACTACGATTTTAGGAACGCCTACCTGACGAGCAAGAAGGATGTGTTCCCTAGTTTGTGGCATTGGGCCATCTGTTGCTGCAACAACAAGGATTGCTCCATCCATTTGTGCAGCACCGGTGATCATGTTTTTAACATAGTCAGCGTGTCCTGGGCAGTCTACGTGAGCGTAGTGCCTGTTTGCAGTTTGGTATTCAATATGAGCAGTGTTAATTGTAATACCTCTTGCTTTCTCTTCTGGAGCTGAGTCAATTTGTGCATAGTCTCTAACTTCGTTGCTGTTAGGGTCGTAGTCATGAGCCATAACAAATGAAATAGCAGCAGAAAGAGTTGTTTTACCGTGGTCAACGTGTCCAATAGTACCAACGTTAACGTGAGGTTTTGAGTTGTCAAATTTTGCTTTTGCCATTTTTTTCTCCTTTTTTTATTTTATTTTTTTATTTTTTGCTGTCGCCGATTATCTTTTCAGCAACATTTCTAGGAACCTCGCTATAGTGTGATGGTTCCATTGTGTAGTTACCACGCCCCTGCGTGTTAGAACGTAAGTCACTTACGTATCCAAACATTTCAGCAAGTGGAATTTCCGCACGAATGGTTTGCACACCATTTTTAAGGTTTGTTCCTAGCACGTTACCACGACGGCGACTAACATCTCCCATAACATCGCCAAGATATTGGTCAGGAACCTCAATCTCAACGTACATGATTGGCTCAAGGATAACAGGATTTGCTTTTCTCATTCCTTCCTTGAATGCCATTGAAGCGGCAATCTTAAATGCCATTTCCGAAGAGTCAACTTCGTGATAACTACCATCAATAACTGTTGCCTTAAAGTCAACAGTTTCGTATCCAGCAAGAACACCACTTAATTTGGCTTCTTGGATACCTTTATCAACTGCTGGAATATATTCTTTAGGAATTGATCCACCAACTGTTTTATCTTCAAATTGATAACCAGATCCTGGAGCAAGTGGTTCAAATTCAACGATACAGTGACCGTATTGACCTTTACCACCACTTTGCTTAATATATTTACCTTCGCTAGTTACTTTTGACTTAAATGCTTCGCGGTAAGCAACTTGAGGCGCACCAACGTTACATTCAACTTTATATTCCCTTCTCATACGGTCAATGATAATGTCAAGGTGAAGTTCACCCATTCCGCTAATAATTGTTTGGCCGGTTTCATTATCAGTATAACGTTTAAATGAAGGGTCTTCTTCAGCAAGTTTTGCTAAGGCAATAGCCATTTTTTCTTGGTCTGCCTTTGTTTTAGGCTCAACTGCTTTAGAAATAACTGGTTCTGGGAATTCCATAGGATCAAGAATTATTGGGTGAGCTTCATCGCAAAGTGTTTCGCCTGTTGTTGTGTCTTTAAGGCCAACAATAGCAACGATATCTCCTGCGTAAGCTTCACTTTCTTCTGTTCTTGAGTTAGCGTGCATTCTAACAAGCCTTCCAATTCTTTCTTTACTGTCTTTATTTGAGTTGTAAACATAAGAACCGGTTGTTATCTTACCGCTATAAATTCTATAGAATGTTAATGTTCCAAATGGGTCCTTAGCAATCTTAAATGCAAGGCCGGCAAGTGGTTCATTGTCATCAGCTTTACGATAAATTGTGTTGCCATTCATATCAACACCTTTAACAGGTGGGATATCAAGAGGGCTTGGGAAGTAATCAACAACTGCATCAAGCAATAATTGAGTTCCCTTATTCTTATAACTTGATCCGCAAAGAACAGGAGTCATTTGAAGTGAAATTGTTGCTTTTCTGATTGCTGTTTTTAATTCTTCTTTACTAAACTCTTCACCATTAAAGAATTTCTCAAGAAGGGCGTCATCAGTTTCAGCAACGGCTTCATTTAATTTTGCTCTATATTCTTAGCAAGGTCAACCATATCAGCAGGAATATCAGTTATTTCCATATTCTTGCCTTCGTCATCTTTATAAACAACGGCGTGCATTTCAACTAGGTCAACAACACCAACAAATGTGTCTTCTTTTCCGATTGGAAGTTGAAGAGGAACGGCGTTTGCGCCAAGTTGTTCTCTCATTGCGTTAACTGCAAAATAGAAGTCAGCGCCAAGAGTATCCATTTTATTGATATAAGCAATTCTAGGAACGCCATATTTATCAGCTTGTTTCCAAACTTTGATTGATTGCGCTTGAACACCTTCTTTAGCAGTAAATAATTCAATAGCGCCATCAAGAACTTTAAGGCTTCTTTCAACTTCAATAGTAAAGTCAACGTGGCCAGGCGTGTCAATAATGTTAATTTTATGGTTTTTCCAAACACAAGTTGTTGCGGCTGAAGTGATTGTTATACCACGTTCTTGTTCTTGAGCCATCCAGTCCATAGTTGCTTGACCATCATGAACTTCACCAATCTTGTGAGATTTACCAGTGTAATACAAAATTCTTTCGGTTGTTGTTGTTTTTCCGGCATCAATATGAGCCATAATACCGATATTACGAATTTTCTCTAACGCATAATCTCTGGGCATAAATTTTCTCCTTAATAATACTTTATAATTATAACCAATTAAAAATTTTTGCGCAAGTTTTTTTTAATTGTTTTTAAATTTAGTTAAAATTAAAGGAAGGCCTTCGCCTTCCCTTTATTAATTTTACCACTTATATGATGCAAATGCCTTATTTGCTTCAGCCATTCTGTGAACTTCTTCTTTCTTCTTGAAAGCTCCACCAGTGCTGTTAAATGCATCCATAAGCTCGCCTGCAAGTTTAGCGGCCATTGTTCTTTCGCTTCTTTTCTTAGCGTTTTCAACAATCCATCTAATTGCAAGGGTTTGACGACGCGCTGCTCTAATTTCCATAGGAACTTGATAAGTTGAACCACCAACTCTTCTTGCTTTTACCTCTAAAACTGGTTTAACATTTTCTAGAGCTGTGTTAAAAACTTCAAGAGCAGGTTTCCCTAACTTTTCTTCACAAGCATTAAGAGCGTCATAAACTATAGTTTGTGCGATTGTTCTTTTACCATCAAGCATAATTTGGTTAATAAGTTTTGTTATAACTGTTGAATTATACTTTGTGTCTGGTAAAACTTCACGAACTTCCGCTTGGTTTCTTCTTGACATAATGTTTCTCCTCTTTTAATTTTGTAGATTAACTCTACTTAGGCCTTTTAGCGCCATATTTACTTCTTCCTTGCTTACGGTCTTTAACACCGGCAGTATCAAGCGTTCCTCTAACGATATGATATCTAACGCCTGGAAGATCTTTAACACGACCACCACGAATTAGAACAACACTGTGTTCTTGAAGATTGTGGCCGATTCCTGGAATATAAACCGTTCCTTCCATCCTGTTAGATAGCTTAACTCTTGCGATTTTTCTTAATGCAGAGTTTGGCTTTTTAGGAGAAGTTGTTGTTACGCTTAAACAAACTCCTCTTTTTTGAGGACATTCCTCAAGGATCGGAGATTTTGATTTATATGTTTGTTTTTCTCTACCTTTACCATGTCTGATTAACTGGTTAGTGGTTGGCATAAATATACCTCCATAAATAATTTGGCGAAAACCCTCTAAAAGCCCCATGAGGAATTTTCTTAAGTGCCTTTTTTGCTCTTTATCACACCTTAAAATAAGCAATAAAACACCTAAACATAATTCTATGCTCCGCTATTTTAACAAATTTAGTTAAATAAGTCAATACAATTTAAAAATTTTTCAAAAAAATTTAGCATAAAAAAACCTAACAAGCGCGTTAGGTTTTTAAACTTTCTATCTATTTTTTTCTTGCTCAATAATTTTAGGGTTTTTAGTTCTAACAAAACCAATTTTATATTCCGTTTTCTTAATCTTTCCAACTTGAGGTAACATTTCAATTGGAAGGTAACTTTCAATTTTTGCTAAAATCTCGTTGCGTTGTTTTTTTGTTATCTCATAAGAATAGAAATAACCTAATTTTTTAAGGTCAACCCCTAAAACTTGGGCATATTCATCAAGTTTTGTAAACTCTGATTGAACTTTAAATTCTTCTATTGTAAACGAAATTAGGTCAAGCAAATCATCTTTCTTTTCAAAATCAGATTGTTTTGTTAACTTGAAGATTTTTTTCTTTAACTTTTTAGGCAAAACTTCAATAATTGAGCCCATAGCATCAAGAAATTCTTCATTTGATTCAACGTCACCAAGTTTAAAAAGATGCTTCATTGCCTCATATTCATTAACTCTTTGAGTATATTCAAGGCTAACAAGCCCATCTTCTTCCTGAACGATTTCCCAACCAATAACGTTAGCTAATTCTAATAATCTTTTTTTCAATGTTATTCTTTAGCCCCTTCACTATCTGAATCATATAAATCAACTCTCTTAAATTGATGAGCGTTCATACTAATTAGTTCGTTAACTTTATCAACAACATCATTAGCATCTTCAACAATTTTGTTTGCTCCAAAATTGTTTTCAAGAGCCTCAACATCTTCTCTAAATGCTTCTTTAGATTTAAATGTGCTAATAGTTGAGCACGCAACAACTTGTCTCATTGAAGTTACTTTATATAAGGCATTTTTCTTACCATCAAACTCATAATCTTGGCAAAGCCCTTCAACAATATCACCAAAACGATCTGGATTTTCTCTCGCCTTGTCGTTAACAACAGCATATTTGCCTTGCATCCATTCATTCCAATCAGCACTAATTGGTCTGTTTGGAATTTTTTCAGGCAATTTTGAATCAGATAAATCAAAAGTTGCAAACCTATCATAAAGCATTTTAGCAAAAAACTCTTTTCTTCCATTTAAAGACATCCTGGCTTCAGTTGGAAGTTGTAAAGCATTATCAATTCCGTCCATAACTTCAAAAAATGCTTCAGGGTTATCAATTATAAGTTTTTCAACACTAAAATATTGAGAAATCCCCTCTTTTTTTAGAAAAAATGCTAAACTGTTATTATGTAAACTTCTGACGTCTGGCCTTGCACCACCCAAAATAAGCGTTGAAACCATAGTATGTAATCTTTCAGCAGAAGTCATCTTGCTAAAATTAAATCTTTGGTTAGCCATATATTCTCTCATTTCACGTTCTGCTTTTTCGTAATTCTCCATAAAATCCTCCTATTCGGTTTGACTAACTAAACTCATTAACTGACTAAAATCTTCGTCAGAAACATTTTTATCAACAGGCGCTGCATCTGAATTAACGTCAACTAGCAAAACATCTCTTTTTGGGTTAAGAGCGCAAGTTTCTTTAAAGCTTGTTGCTGGGTTAATAACTCCCCCAAACTTGATTGACCAATCAACAAAATTCTGCAAGTGATCCTTAGCGCTAAGATAAGCGTTTTCAACGGTATCACTTGAAGCGATAATATCTAGGTCATCAATTAAAAGTGTGCTAGTTTCATTTTCATCATCTGCATAATAAAGTGCAGGGTAAATAAATTGTTTCATTTCTTCCCTCTCAATCAACAATATATCAATATAATAATAGCAAATTTTTGAGAAGTGAGCAAATGATTTTTGTTACTTTTTATTTACACGTTTATTTTAACATAAAACGACCAAATTTAAAAGGTTTGTTTTAAAATTTCTTTATATAAATATAAAGAAAAAGCAACACAATTGTGTTGCTTAAAATTAAATATCTCTTTCAAGATTAATGCCTTCTTTAAACCCACAAGGACGAGTGCATTTATATCCAGCAGTACATCTAGCGCCGTTTGAAAGTTTATCAAAAAGCGCTTTCTTTTCTTCAATGCTTTCAATTGTGTTAAGTAAGTCACCCTTATTAATTCCATCAAGAAAAGCAGCTTTTGAGTTTGCTCTTTCAATTTCACTATTAAGAGCAGCGCTAAACCTCTTTGAATATCTTCTTGTTAAATCCATTATCTCCCATTGTGCTTCAGAACATTCCCTTTCTTTTGCTTTTAAAATAAAGTCATTAGTGTCGCCATTTTCAATAACGTTAACAAGCTTGCCTTGAGGAAGTCTTTCTTCAACGCTTTTCATATCAATAAACCATTCGTCAATTAAACCTTGATCACCATAGTTTATAAGAATTGGTGGAAGAAAATATTTAGCAGGTTCGTTATTAAACTTATATTCATTAATTCTATAATGAAGTGTTCTATGGCGATGCGCCTGAGCAAGAGAGGCAATTGAAGTATAATAATTAATTGTATATCTTTCGCTAGTTAAATCTTCACCTAAAACGCCTGGGCCGAAAAGTGAAAGGCTTCTATCTTTATGGTCTTCAAGGTTTTCAGCATAAAGGTTTTGATCTTTAACATAATTAATAAATTCAAGCATCTCATTTTTAACGCCAGCATAAAACCTGTTTGAATCTGGATTATTAAGTTCATTTCTTAACCAATGAGCAAGATAATTTAATTGCCTAAAACTCGTTGTGTAAACCATGTTAGTTGGGGTGAAAACTGAAAGCATATATCTTGCGTTTTCTTGGGCAAGTTTAGTTGTTCTAACCCCCTTAGCATCAAAGAACGGTTGGTTAGCGCCATATTTTTCATCAATTAGTTTTTGGAAAATATCTTTCCATTTACTATAAAGAACTAACTCATCAGCGCTTATTTGATCCATAACAGTATATCTAGCAGATTTTTCGCTCGTTGTATATTCTTTTTCGTTGTTTAAAATCATTGCAAGCGCTTTAGGAATTCCCGTTATTTCAAGGGTTATATGAGAATGCCCAAAGGTTGAATGATGACCATTGTTTAAAACAACGTTAGCAATAGTCATTATATTTGAAATCTTTTTATCTTGAAGAGCTTTAAAGTCTTCTTTCATATAACACGTGCTGCCCATAAGCCCAGCAACAACCATATTAAAGTGATCATCATAATCATAGTGATAAGCGTCTTTCCTGCCGGCTTCCATAAGAAGATTTAACGCTTCAGAAAGCCCAGCATCAATTTTTAAAGAAACTGAAGTCTTTTCTTGTTTTAAAACTTCCTTTTCTTCATCGCTTGCCGCTTTAATTTTTGCGCTTAACTCTGTTTCTTTATCTGTTAAGTTGCTAACTTTAATTGTTTTATCAATAAAGGCCATTAAAGCGTCTTTGTTTAATTCTGCACCGCCTTCATCAAGTTCTTTTATTGCCTGTTTTAAAAGCGCAATATCTGGCTTTAAATGACAATCAAGTTCGCTATGTAAAATTGTTCTTATTTCCATTATCTTCTCCTCTTACCTTTTCTATGATAACACCACGCCCCATTATTGTCAACGTTAGACTCTTAAAACTGCAACAATAAAAATTTTTAAAAAATTTGTAAAAAGGGTTGCAAAATTGAAAAAGATATTATATAATTCATTTATCGCGAGAAAAGATCTCGCTGTTAATGATCCTCCTTAGCTCAGCTGGTTAGAGCATCTGACTGTTAATCAGGGGGTCGTCCGTTCAAGTCGGACAGGAGGAGCCAATGAAAAACTTGCATTTATTGCAAGTTTTTTGTTTTCTTTGTTCGACTTGCCTAGAACCCTGCAACGAGGAAGATGCAAATTAAAGTTAAAACGAGAATTTTGGCAGAAAATTCAATAAGATTTTTGAATTAAAACAAAAAATTGGGGTTGCGCGCTAGGGGTTCCTGCGGGCGTTCCCAATTTAAAGTTTTAAACAAAAAGAAATTGAATTTGCGTTAATTATTACGCCGAGCGGGGTTAGAGCGAGGCGAAATAAACTGTTCAAGTCGGACAGGAGGAGCCAATGAAAAACCCATCACTTTGTGGTGGGTTTTTGTTTTTACTTTAATTACAAAATTTACATAATATTTGTTAGAGTAAAGTTAAATGTTCCTGAAAATTTAGCATCTCTTGCGATATTATCTATTGTTATGCAAATGTTATAGGTTTCAACTTCACCTGCTTTAACAACAATTGTGTGGTTGTTAACAATCTCTTCACCATTAGTTTCACTAATTTTAAAATTTTCAATTGTTTCAGGAAGAGCTAAGCCGATAAGTAAGTTATCTTTGCTTGTGTTAAAAAAGGTGTAAGAAAAAGTCATTGACCTAGCGTTACTAGTAAGAGAAAGATCCTTTGGCATTTCAAAACCAGCAAGCGAAATATTTTCATTTAAAACAATCTTCTTTTGATTGTTTTTTGAAACAAAATCAACGCTTTCTTGCCCTTCAATTTGGTAACTAGCCCAAACTTCAGCCGAAATACTTTCGTTTGAATTGCTAGCAAACAGCGCGATAACGCTATCACTTGGCATTGCTAAAACAGAAACAGTGCAAAAAACTGCCGCAACAACTGCCACGGCAATACTAAACAATGCTAACAAGATTTTTATCCTAGGATTTTTTCTCATTTATTTTCCTTTAAATAAAAGCGTTTTGAAGGATCCACTCAAACTTGCCGGTTAAAAATGCATCAATTCCAACATGAACTATTGAAAATCTAACATAATAATCGGCAGTATTATCAACTCCGCCATCAATATGAACAATGGTGTTAGTTTTTGACCAGTTAACCCCATCAAGCGAATATTCAATAGCAATATTCTCCCCTGCTGGAAGCGAAAGAACGGCGTTAATAGGAGAACTTCCCTTATTTATAAAATGATATTTAAAAACTACTGAATTTTTATTAACTTCATTTTCAAGATTGATAACTTCTTCAGGGCAGTTTAAAATTCCAACAGCATTTTCTTCCCCGCCATCAAACTTAACAACCCCGTTATCTCCACCGGTAAAGGCAGTAAACTCGCCTGTTTCACCATAATGGAAGCCAGCACTAACCCAAGCCGCAACCTCTTTTGATTTATAGCCAACGTTAATATCTGATTTAACATTTGATTGCCTTGTTGCTAAAACAATAGCAGTTACTGTTATAGCCGCAATTGTTATGGTTGCAAAAAATGTAAAGAAAATCCAAAACCTTTTTTTGCGCTTTCTTTCGTTTTTCTCATTATCCCTAGTAAAAATCTCTTCCATTTTTGCTCCCTTTGTTTTATTTAATTTTATTATAAACAAAATTTTTAATAAAAGCAATAGGAACAAGCAAAATATTTTTTCAAACAAAAAAACAAAGCCGAAGCTTTGTTTTAATCCTTATTTATTAACCTTAAACCCATCTTTAAGGCTTATTGTTGAATTGAAGATTAGGTTATCGTTTTTACTATCTTTATCAAGAGTGAAATAGCCTTTTCTCATAAATTGGAATTTATCTTCAATCTTTGCTTGTTTTAAGAAGTTTTCAGCTAAAACTGTTATTTCTTTTAATGAGTCAGGCTCTAAAACCTCATCAATGCTAACACCTTCGCTAAGCGCCTTGCTTGGCCATAAATATTCAGGCTTTGTTAGGTTTTTAAACTCTCTAACTGTTGCTTTAAAACTACCATTTTTAGAAACAAAATGAATTGTTCCCTTAACCTTAATTCCGCTGTTATCTTCCCCGCTTTTTGTTTCAGGAAGATAGGTGCATTCTAGGTGATCAATTTCGCCATTATCTTTATAAACAACGTTGTCACATTTTATAACATAAGCGCCTTTAAGCCTAACCATCCCGCCAAGAGTTAACCTGTTATATTTTGGTGGTGGATCAATGGCAAAATCATCATCTTCAATATAAATCTCACGCTCAAAAAGTGCAGTATGTTCGCCGGCATTTTCATCATTTGGGTTATTAGGAATTTTAATCTCAATTTTTTCGTTTTCAGGCAAATTAGTTATAACAACTTTAAGCGGATTCATAACAACCATTGCCCTTGTTGCAATTTTATTTAAATCTTCCCTAATATAATATTCAAGCGCGCTAAAAGGAATTGTGCTTTCGCTTGCAACAACGCCACAACTTCTTATAAAGTTTTTAACGCCATCAGCAGTATAGCCCCTTCGCTTCATACCAACAATGGTCATAAACCTAGGGTCATCCCACCCCATAACTTTATGCTCATTCACAAGCACCTTAAGATATCTTTTACCAAGTAAAACATTTTCAAGATTAAGCGTTGAAAACTCGCGTTGTTTAGGCGCATAAGGCTTGTTCCAGCCGTGTTCAATAAACCAATCATAAAGTTCCCTGTGAACTCTAAAAGTTATATCACAAAGGCTGTAAGTTACGCCTTCAAGCGCATCTTCCATTGGGTGCGCAAAGTCGTAAATTGGGTAAATACACCATTTATCGCCCGTTTTATAATGATGCTCGTGGCTTATTTTATACATAATTGGGTCTCGCATCAAAATATTAGGGTGCGCCATATCAATTTTTGCCCTTAAAGTTAGTGAGCCATCAGGGTGAAGCCCTGCTTTCATCTCTCTAAAAAGTTTAAGACTTTCTTCACGTGGTCTATCTCTAAATGGGCTATTTTTGCCGGGCTCTGTTAACGTTCCCTTCATTTTAAGTTGGTCATCTTGGCTGAGTTCATCAACATAAGCGTCGCCCTGCATTATCATTTTTTCAGCGATTTCATAAATTTTGTCAAAATATGCTTCGCTAGCAAAAATTACCTTTTTAGGCTTATAACCAAGCCACGCAAGATCAGATAGATAACTATCAGCAAACTCGCCTTGCTCACGGCTTGGGTTAGTGTCATCCATTCTTAAATTGGTGTAACCGCCAAATTTTATTGCTGTTTCAAAGTCGATCATCCAGGCTTTGCAATGACCAATATGCCAATAGCCGCTTGGCTCAGGCGGACAGCGCGTTATAACTTCTTTGCTTCTTCCGCTCTTTAAATCTTCTAAGATTTCTTCTTCAATAAAATTGCTAGGCTCAATTTTATCAAGGTCTATTTTCATAAAACCCCCTTAAATTTTTTCAATACTAATTTTTAATGTTTCATCAAAAACATTTGCTTCTGTTTTAAAAGTATAGTTTTCATTGATAACTATTTTTGAAAGCGTTTCTTTTTCAATTCCCGCTTTATTATCGCTGACAACTTTTAAAACTTTTTCGCTTCCAACAAAGCCAAGTTTGATATGGTCAGTAACGTCAAAACCGCTTTCTTTTCTAAGGTTTTGAATTTTTGAAACAATTTCTCTAACTGCGCCCATATTAATAAGTTCGTCAGTTAAAGTTGTGTCAAGAATAACGGTAACTTGACCGTTTGATTCGCTTGAGAAACCTTCTTTGTTATGAATTTCAATAAACAAATCTTCTTTATTTAGTTCAATAACCTCGCCGCCAACCTTTAACTTAAACGCTTCGCCAGCGCTAACCGTTTTAACGATTTTTTCTTGGCTTTCAGCCATTAACGCATTTCTAATTTCTCCAATAAGTTTGCCATATTTTGGCCCTAAAACAGGGAGGTTTGGCTTAACAGTAAAGCTAACAAATTCGCTAGGGTCAGTTATAATTGAAACCTTATTAACGTTAAGTTCGCCCTTAATTAAATCAATAAGTTCGCTTCTTATAGTTGCCTTATTAGCAAAGCAAAGTTTACATTCGCTTAATGGCTGACGTTGTTTAATTAAACTTGCGTTTCTAACGCTTCGCCCTAGGCTTGAAACCATCAAAACTTCGTCCATTTCAACATTAAGTTTGTGGTCAATAAGCGCTTTATCCGCAACCGGATAATCACAAAGGTGAACAGAAATTAGAGCATTTTTCTCAACGCTTCTCGTTAGATTTTGATATATCTTTTCGCTAATAAATGGAACAAATGGCGCAATTAGTTTAACAAGCCCACTTAAAACGGTATAAAGCGTTTTAAAGGCTGCTATTTTATCTTCGCCTTCCCCACTTGCCCAGAATCTTTCACGGCTTCTTCTGATATACCAATTAGAAAGGTTGCTAGCAAAATCTGTTATTCTTCTGCTTGAAGAAAGCATATCAAAATGATTAAGCCTGTCAGTAACAAAATTAACCAACTCGTTATATTCGCTTAAAAGCCATTTATCAAGCAATGTTAATTTACATTTGTTTAAGTCATATTTTGTTGGGTCAAACTTATCAATTTCAGCATAAAGAATATAGAAAGCATAACTATTCCAAAGCGTTCCCATAAACTTTCTTTGAAGTTCAACAAGCGCTTCTTCATTAAAGTTAAGGCTAACGCCAGGGTTAGCGTTGTTATAGAAATACCACCTTAACGCATCAGCCCCTTCATTGTTTAAAATTGTAAATGGATCAACGCCATTATGAAGGCTCTTGCTCATCTTTCGGCCTTGTTTATCATTAACAAGCCCAAGAGCAATACAGTTTTTATAAGGGCTCTTTCCAAAAACAAGTGTGCTGACTGCTAAAAGAGAATAGAACCAACCTCTTGTTTGGTCAATTCCCTCACAAATAAAGTCAGCAGGGAAAGTTTTTTCAAAAAGCTCTTTATTTTCAAATGGATAATGAAGTTCTGCAAAAGGCATACTTCCGCTATCAAACCAACAATCCAAAACTTCGCTCGTTCTATGCATTGTTTTTCCGCAATGAGGGCAAGTTAAAGTTAATTTATCAAGCGTTGGCTTATGAAGGTCAATATCGCCCTTTGCGCCAGTTTTCTCTTTTAATTCTTTAACTGAGCCAATAACCTCAATATGTCCGCAATCGCATGTCCAGAAAGGAAGCGGGGTTCCCCAATAACGAGTTCTTGAAATTCCCCAGTCAATATTATTCTTTAAGAAATTACCCATTCTTCCTGATTTGATTGTTTCAGGAATCCAGTTAATTGTTTCGTTATTAGCAACAAGCTCATCTTTTTTAGCCGTTGTTTTAACGAACCACGCGCTTTGGGCATAATAAAGAAGTGGAGTATGGCAACGCCAACAATGAGGATAGTTATGTTCAAACATCATAACTTTAAATAATCCGCCACTCTTTTCAAGCATTTCAATAATAATTGGGTCGGCTTGTTTTGCGCCAATTCCGTTAAGTTCACTTGTTGCATCTCTAAACTTTCCTGCTTCATCAATAAGTTGAAGCATTGTTAAATCATATTTTTTGCCAACTTGGTAGTCATCTTCACCAAACGCAGGGGCAATATGAACAATTCCTGTTCCGTCTTCAGTTGTTACATATTCATCAACAGTAACAAAAAATCCATTTTTAACTTTGCTCTTAGCAAAACTAAATAATGGCTCATAACTTTGATGCTCATAAAAAGAACCTTTATTTTCTCTAACAATTTCATAACTTCCCTCTTCAAAAAGAGTTGGAATAAGCGCTTTAAGCATAATATAGTTATTGCCGTCATCAGCCTTAAACTTAGCATAAATCTCATTTGGGTTCATGCAAAGCGCAATATTTGATGGAAGCGTCCAAGGTGTTGTTGTCCAAACTAAATAATAAGTGTTTTCTTCGCTAAGGCTTTTCATCTTAACAAAAACGCTTTTCTCTCTTAGCGTTTTATAAGCGCCTTCTTGCTCAACTTCGCTCTTTGAAAGAGCCGTTCCGCAACGTGGGCAATAAGGAACAATTCTATGACCCTTATAAATTAAGCCCTTTTTATGCATTTCTTTAAGTGCCCAGAAAACGCTTTCAATATAGTTGTTGTCATAAGTGATATATGGGTTGTCCATATCAATGAAATAACCAAAGCGCTCGGTCATTTCTTCCCAAATTTGTTTATATTTCCAAACGCTATTTTTGCAGTCAACAATAAATTTATCAACGCCATATTTTTCAATGTCTTGCTTGCCGTTAAAGCCCTTTTGTTTTTCAACTTCAACCTCAACAGGAAGCCCGTGAGTATCCCACCCTGCTTTTCTTGGAACAAAATAGCCCTGCATGGTTTTAAATCTTGGAATAACATCTTTCATTGCCCTTGTTAAAGGGTGGCCAATATGAGGCATTCCGTTTGCTGTTGGTGGGCCTTCATAAAAAGAAAAGGTCTGTTTGCCCCTATTTTTATCAAGCGTTTGCTCAAAAATTTTATTCTCTTTCCAAAACTCTAAAACTTCTTTCTCGTTTGAAAGGAAATCTAACTTTGGATCAACTTTATTATACATATTCGTCTCCTAAATAATATAAAGTTCTAATTATTTTAACATATAATTTTAAATATGTAAACAAATCAAAGAAAAAAGAGCCTGCGCTCTATCTTTCCATTTCATCATTTTCATCACTTATATGTTCATCGCTAAGCAATTTATAAGTTGAACTTATCTTAACGTTTTTCTCGCCTTTAATTCTCTTATATTTTTTTGCCCTTTCAAATAAAAAGTTCCAAACACTTTCAATTGATTTAATTTCTTTAATTTTAACTTGATAGTCATCAATTCTTTGAGGCGTTTGAATTCTGCATGATGTAAGATTGGCATAAGCCGCAGCATAAAGATTGTTAATGCTCTTGTTTATAATCTTTTGATATTTAACTAGTTCTAAATCATTAGCAAAAGCCATAAACCCAACAAGATCTTGTTGGCAAAGAGTATATGTTTTATTAATTTGCTTATATCTATCAATTTGCCTTTGAAGTTCGTCTAATCCCCTGTTGCCATGCTTTTTCATAACAAGTTGGTTTGTTCTTCTTATGCTTTCGCCAAAGTTATAAGAACAATTATCAACCTTACCAAAATCAGCGTCTTTTGTTTTGTAATAAACTAAATCTCCGCCCATTGAAATTCCAGGGTAAAGATATTCAAGTTCAACCCTTAAATTTAAGCAGTCGTAATAATTAGAACATTGTTTATAAAACTTAATCATATCTCCATTATTTTAAAACTTACTAACACCTTTGTCAATACCAAAATGGCCAATTTTGCCATTTTTTCTGGCTTTTTGCCCCATTTTTACCTAGTTATTAACAATTTATTAACAATTTGTTGACAACTTTTAACACCAAGTGACCCCTTTTTAACATATTTATTAACACATTTTCAAACAAGTGTTAAAAGTTGTTTCACGCCCCCTATTCTAGTTTCACAATTTTGCCAAAAACTATATGCCATTGACAAGTTTTCTAATTTATGATATAATATTGCCATAAAATAGGAGGGTGTTTTATGGAAAATAATAAGCTTTTAATGGAAATCGTAGAAAAATATGAAAATCATGGTGAAGAGCCTAGAAAAATCATTGGCTCATTAGAAGATAAGCTTACCGATAATCAAAAACATAGATTAAACAGGGTTATTAATGAGTTGAATTATTTATCACAAGAAAAAACAGTTTACGCTTCAATGAATAAAGAACAAAGGCTAGAGTTGTTTAAAGAAGCTGTTACTGGAATAATCGACTACGAAGATCTTACTTTTGGTTGGGCTACAACAGATGCTTTAAATGTTGATGGAAATATTCTATCACCAACAGATTCAATAGATAAATATCCTCAAATTGGTGCTGAATTAGCTCTTTTCTTTGATTATAGAGTAACAAAAAGATTAAATCCAGAAACTGAACCAAACAATTAGTAAAACAAATTAATAAAATCTAAAATAAAAAACCCAGCAATGTGCTGGGTTTAATTTTTTGATATTTTTATTTTTATTCAATTCCGAATAATGCTTTAAGAGCGGCTTGAAGATCGCTATCAGCAACATTATCAATGCTTTCTGCAAGAGCTGTTTTAGTTTCAGGATCAAGTTGTTGAGCGCCAACTGAAACGTCACTAACAATTGAAGAACTATCTTTAAGCATTGTTGAAATGATAGTTGAATCTTCAATTGCGCCAATTAACGCATCAGTATCTTCAATTGTGATATTTTCGCCAGTTTGTGCTTGCATAGCAATATCAAGAACTGTTGCAATACCTTCAACTTCTTTTTCTTTATCTTCGCTAGATGCTGTAGCAAGTTGATTTGTTATGTTTGTAATTTCAGTAATAACTTCAGCGTCAACACCAAGATTAGCCAAGTTTTCTTCACTAACCATTGTTCCGATAACGCTGCTTGCATCAGTTATAGTATCTAAGATGGTTGCAATGTCTTCTTTAGAAACATTATCAAGACTAATCTCGCTAACTGAATTAGCAACATTAGCTAATTTTTTAGCAACAGCAATCATGTTGTCAACTTCAGCAAATGTGTCGCTAACGTTAACATTAGTTTGAGAATATTTAGTTAAAAGATCTGCTTTAACATCAGCGGTAACAAGGCTTGCAAGCATTTCATGGTTTAATAAGCCTCTGTAAATTTCTTTGCCAGGGCCATCAAGGCTATGTGATTGATCAGCAAACAAACTTGATTTTCTCATCAAATCAATAACGTCGCCAAGATCTTTAAACTTAATAACATCAATTATTTCTTCTTCACTTGTTTTATCAGCATAACT
>JAILMD010000024.1 GCA_024692805.1 bacterium
AGTTTGCTTAATGGTTAGCAGTAAGTCACAAAGTGTTTATTTTGGTTATGCAATGAGGCAGGTCCCAATTTATTCAGTAAACACAAACGAAAAGAAGGTTGCAATATCTTTTGACGCAGCGTGGGGAGCAGATAAAACAAGTGAGATAATTAAAATTTGTCAAGATCATAATATTAAAGCAACATTTTTCTTAGTTGGTTTTTGGGTTGAGGCATACCCTGAAAAAGTTAAAGAAATTTATGATGCTGGTTTTGACATAGGAACTCATTCAAACACTCATCCTCAAATGAGCAAACTAACAAGCACTCAAATAACTGAGGAATTGACAACGTCATGCAATCTTATTTCTAAAATAACCGGCGAGAAAGTCAGATTTTTTAGGCCGCCTTATGGAGATTATAATGACTTACTTATTCAAACGGCAAAAAATCTTGGGCTTCAAACAATTCAATGGAGTGTTGACTCACTTGATTGGAAGGGCTTAAGCGCAGGGCAAATTTTAACTAGAATAACAACAGGGGTAAGCGCGGGCGCAATAATACTTTGTCATAATAATGCTGATCATATAGTTGAAGCGCTCCCACAAATTATTGAAAACCTAACAAGCCAAGGATATTGCTTTGTTAAAATGAGTGAGTTGGTTTATGAAAGCGATTACACAATTGATAATAATGGTATGCAAACAAAAAATTAGTGGAGGAACAAAATGAGTAACAATTATGAGAAAAACAATCAAGCAATAATCAAAGGAGAAGTAGCAAGTGAGCCTGAGTTTAGTCATTCAGTTTTAGGCGAAGGCTTTTATAACCTAACAATTAAAGCCAACAGGCTTTCTGATGAGGTTGATGTTATTCCAGTAACAATTAGCGAAAGATTAATGGGTGAACTTAAAGTTGGAGATAACGTTGCCTTTGGAGGACAATTTAGAAGTTATAACAAGCTTGTTGGTGACAAAAGCAAGTTAATGCTAACGCTTTTTGTTAGAACTAAATATGAGCCTGATGAAATAACTGAAAGTAATCAAATTAGTTTAACGGGGTATGTTTGTAAAGAGCCGGTTTATAGAACAACACCGTTTGGTCGTGAAATTTGTGACCTGCTTATTGCCGTTAACAGGGCATATAATAAAAGCGATTATATTCCTTGCATAGCATGGGGAAGAAACGCAAGATTTTCGCTTAACCTTTCAGTTGGCGAGAAGGTTGAAATAATAGGAAGGATGCAGTCACGAGATTATCAAAAACGCCTTGATGATGGAACATGTGAAACGCGAACGGCTTATGAAGTTTCAATCAACAGCATAATGTTAAGTTCATCAGAAGACGATCAAAAATATGATTTTGAAGTTCAAAATAGCGAGCCAAGATTAACAAACATTAGTGGGGCAGATATATAAAAAGCATAAAAAAACCGCAGTTTTGCGGTTTTTTCTTTTTTATTTTGCGTTTTTAGTCGTGATTAATTCTTTTCTTAACAAAGAATAAAACAACTAAGAAGACAACGTTAAATGATATTAAAATTAATCCAACAATTTGAAGAACACTCCAACCATCAGTATTAACGTTTTCTGAATGAATATAGCCAGTTACTAAATCTCCAGCGTTGTTAACATATTCAACTTTTATAAGTTTTGTTGTTTTATTTGTTTTGCCAATAACATGAACTCTTGTTTTGTTGTTTAAAACATCAATAATCATTGAGTCAAGGTCATCATCAAGGTAAACGTTAGTTTCTTTATTAACTGTTGCGTTATTTTCAATAACGGCTTGAGATTTTGCCATTGCTTGAATTCTTGCTGTTAAAACGAATCCATATTCATTGTTTTCAGTTTTAACTAAACAGAACGAATTAATGCTAGAATTAAAGTTGTTATTACATTTGCTTTCAACAACTGTTAATTTAGTTAGGGTTGAGAATGTTTGTAAAATGCTGTTAGCAGTGTTATCAGTTATCCTGCTAGGAAGTTTAAACATTTGCGTATTAGCGTAAGCATAAACATTTGTTAAAGTATAAGTGCTGTTATTTAAGTTTGATAGGTTAGAAGTGTCAACATAGCCATAATAGTTGGTTGTTGCCGTAACGTAAACGCCATAAACAAAACCTTCTAAAGAAAGTGAGTTAACTTTTATTGTTTTAGTTTGGCAGAAATGCGCACCTTCAGGCATAACAAATTCGCTTTCGTTTCCAAATGGTGTAGTTAAAATCTTTGTTTCGCCGGTTGTTACGAAATAATTAAAATCTTTAGCGGCAAGATCAATTAATTCTATTGAGCCGTTTGAAATAACGCTTTCATCATCAAAAGTTGAGCCGTTATAGGTTAGTTTTGTAACTTTTGATTGACTAGGAATTGAATAATAGATATTATCTCCAAATCCGCAGAATTTACTATCCAAATCGGCTTCTGTTGAAGCGTTTAATAAAACACTTCCAACAGATAGTGTTGGCGTTATAGAGCGCAATAATAGAGTTATTTTTTTATTGCTAACAACGCCAAAGTAAGTGTTGTCATTTTTTGTGAATTGAACTAGGTTATCAAGTTTGGTTGTTGTTGCCGAAGTGTAAAGATTGCTGAGTTCATAACTTGTTGAAGTAACGGCTTCTGGCCTAATAACAAAATATGATAGGTTGTTATCATAACAAACGACAATATTTTTATATTCATCGTCATATGCTTCAGTTATTAAAATGGCATTAACTTCGCCAGGAATTGCTATTCTTGAAGAATCAAGAGATAATCTTGACTCGCTAAACTGCCAATTATTATCTTGATAAACTAGGGAATAGAGCTCGAAAGTGTTAACATTATCTTTATATTTTTGAACTAAACAATAAATCTTTGAGTCGCTCGCCTTATAAAGCGTTAACCTTTTAGCTCCAATCAATTCATTATCTTCTTTATTTTCGTTTAAAATGCTTGCAACAAGGCTTCCATCATTAGCGCTAAACACTTTAATCGCAGGATCGCTTGTTAGGGTGAAGATGAGGCCATTTTCAGCCATAAGGCTAATGCAGTTGTTTAATTCTATTTCACATTGGTTATTATAGGTTGAATCAAAAACTTTAATAGTGCCATCATATTCATCAAAAACAATCAAATTAGAATCTGTTTTTGAGGTAAAAGTTGGCCTAAAGAGAAGCTCAGATTTATTTATAACGCTTTCGCCTTCAGCATAAGCCTCAGGGCAAAATAAATTTGCCCTAAGACTTAAAGCTAAAGCCATTATACTAAAGACTAAAGTTAAAACTAAAATTGTTAATTTTTTTGTATTTTTCATATCGTTTCTCCTTATTCCTACTTTAACTCATTCCAATCAACATGATTTTGAGTGACTTCATTAATGACTGCCTTGATTTCATTGCAAAGCACTGCAACGTGCATAGAGGCACCAGTTGCAATCATTGTTGCGCTGGCTGCAATTTTAATTCCTTTTACAACTTTTGGAGCAATTTTAAGTAACCTAGCAGCAATTCTTCCAACTCTTCCAGCTTTGGTAGCTATTTTTGCTAATATTCCTACAACAGCACCACCACCAGTACCAGCTGTAGCAATAGTAAGAGCAATAGAACCAATAATTTCTAGTATAGTTCCGGCAGTTTCAAGACATTGTTTTAATGGTTGTGCTCCAAAATAGTGAGGGAAGATTAAAACTTGAGTTCTTTTAGTTTTATCGGTTTTAACCGTGTAAACATTATGCAAGCAACAAATATTCTTA
>JAILMD010000018.1 GCA_024692805.1 bacterium
CAAAAGGCTGTTTACTATGAAAAAGATTTAGGACACTTTGGTTTAGCTTTAAGAAACTATTGTCACTTTACTTCGCCAATAAGAAGATATCCTGATTTAATTATTCATAGAATAATAAGCTATTATCTTGCTGGAAACTTAACTGACCAAAAGATAACTGAACTTGAAGGCAAGGTTAGTGCTGCTAGCGAGCAATCAAGTTTAACAGAAAGAAATGCTGATGAAGCAGAGAGAACGGTTGACGATCAAAAGAAAGCTGAGTTTATGGCTAATAAAATTGGTGAAATTTTCGACGCCGTTGTTAGTGGGGTTAGCGAAACAGGAATTTTTGTTGAACTTGAGAACACTGTTGAAGGCTTAATTTATAGGGAATATTTACCAGCAGATAGATATTATTATGATGAGAAAAGAATGAGTTTGATTGGTAAAAATAATCAATTTAGAATTGGTGATAAAGTTAAGGTTAAACTTATTCAAGTCGACATCATAACAAGACATATTGACTTTACAATCTTTGATGAAAACCAAAATAACCCAACAAAAAAACATTAAAAACTTTCGCATTTTCTATTGAAAATGCGTTTTTTTATGATATAATACTCTAGGACTATGAGCGAGAACATTAAAATCATTGCTGAAAATCGCAAGGCATACCATGACTATTTTATTGAAGATACCTTTGACGCTGGAATTAGTTTGGTTGGAAGCGAAGTTAAATCTGTAAGGCTAGCAAAAGTTAACCTTAAAGATAGTTTTTGCATAGTTAAAAACGGGGAAGTGTTTTTAGTTAATGCTAATATTTCAACCTATGATAAAACAAGTTCTTATGCCCTTGAGCCAACTAGAACTAGAAAACTTCTTTTAAATAAGCAAGAGATTTTAAAAATTGAAAGGAAAATTAAGATTAAAGGTTATGCTTGTGTTCCACTAAAAATTTTCTTTAAAGGTCAGTTTGCAAAGCTCACAATAGCGCTTGCTCGCGGTAAACAATTATTTGATAAAAAAGAAACAATTAAGGCAAAAGACCAAAAAAGAGAAACTGAAAGAGAGCTTAAAAACGTTAAATAGCCATGGGGGCGTTAAGGTTTTGACAGCTAAAAGAACGATCATTTAAGCGTGCTGGCAGGCTCGTCTGCCTAAAAACGGAAATTAAAATTAAACGCTGATACTAAATTAGCTCTTGCTGCCTAAGTGTAGCACGGTTGCTTGTTAGGCTTACATAGCAAGTTAACTGTTAATTTGTAAGATGCAACTTTGCTCTCGTTTGAGGGGCAGGGTTTAAGATTTATCAAACACCCTAATCATCTTTTTTGCCAAACTAAAGTTGAATTAGGTATTAAGTTTGGCTGTGGCACGAAGAAAGAGTGATAAGTTATTAGTTGGACGCGGGTTCAATCCCCGCCGCCTCCACCAAAAATTCACATACATAAATTTTAAACCTAAACTATTTCTGGTTTAGGTTTTTTATTGCTTTTTTATTATAAATAGGTATAATAAAACTATAGATTAACACTTAAGGAGAAATTATGTTAAGCGTTAGAAATTTAGTAAAGACTTATCAAACAACAAAGTCTAAAAAGAAAAACAGATTTAAGGCGTTAGATAATGTTTCAATTGAGTTCCCAGAGCATGGCCTTGTTTTTATTTTGGGTAAAAGCGGAAGTGGTAAAAGTACGCTTTTAAATAGTATTGGTGGGCTTGATTCTTTTGATAGTGGGGAAATAATTATTAAGGGTAAATCAAGCAAAAACTTTTCTCAACAAGACTTTGATAGTTATAGAAACACTTTTATTGGTTTTATTTTTCAAGAATACAATATTTTGGAAAACTTTAGTGTTGCTAAAAACTTAGCGCTTGCTATTGAACTTCAAGGGCTAAAAGCAGATAAACAAAGGGTTTTAGATTTGTTAGAGCAGGTTGACCTTAAAGATTATGCTAAACGTAAACCAAACCAACTTTCTGGTGGGCAAAAGCAAAGAGTAGCTATTGCTAGAGCATTAATCAAAAACCCTGAAATTATTATGGCAGATGAACCAACCGGTGCGCTTGATAGCGCAACGGGTAAACAGGTTATGGAAACGCTTCAAAACTTATCTAAAACCAAACTTGTTATTGTTGTTTCACATGACCGAGATTTTGCAGAAACCTATGGCGATAGGATAATAGAATTAAAAGACGGTAAGGTTATTTCAGATCAAACAAAGAAAGAGATAACTGCTGCAAAAACGGCAAGTGGGATTAGCGTTGTTAATGGCGAATATATCCATATTGGTAAAGGACAAAACATAACCGTTGAAGATCTTCAAGTTATAGGCCGAACTATTCTGGAAAATAGCAAAAACTCTGATACTATTATAACTTTAGGCGATGTTCCAAATCAAAAGGTTAAAAAACTTGTTAATATTACAAACTCTGGTGATCAAGAAACATTCCAAGATACTACTAGTGAAGACATTAAGAAAGAGGAATATAGAAGTGGTGATTTAAGGCTTATAAAATCAAAACTAAAGTTTTCTGATTCATTTAAAATTGGCGCTAGTGCATTAAAATATAAAGTCGGCAAGTTGTTCTTTACTATATTACTAGCGGTTTTTGCATTTACTTGTTTTGGAATTATTGATGCCTTTGCTTCTTGGAATAGGGCAGATTCTGTTAATCAAGCAGTTTCGTTAACAAAACAAAACAACATTTCGATCCAAAAAAGGATAAGGGGGGAATCTTCTTATTACTATAAACTTGCGATAAGCGAAAATGATGTTCAAGCTTTAGAAAGTAAGTTTGAAAACTATGACTTTGTTCCAGTTTATTCTAGAGGCGCGTCTAGTTATATGTCAATTGATGGGTTAGATTCAAATAGCAATGAATATACCCTATATGGCTGTTGCGCATTTGGGTTTATGAGCGTTGAAGATACAAATCAATTATCAAATTTAGGATTAACATTGCAAGGATCATTACCTCAAAATGCTAACGAAATTTGTATTTCAAAACACTTATATGAATGTTTTAAAAAAGCGAATGAAACAATTCATGGATTTGATGATATAAAAAATAAGTTTGCATCATTTAGTGGTTTTTCTGGGGATTATAAAATTGTTGGTATTATTGATGATGGAACTGATTTAAGCAAATATAAAGAAAACAATTCAGAATCTTTTAATTCAAGTAACTATATGCAAATTCAAGCTATGGTAAATGATTTAAACTATAGTTATGCTAGAATGGTTTATGTTAATAATGAAACGCTTCAAAAATGTATTAATAACGGCTTTTCAAATATTGATTTGTATATGTATTGTGAAAACACCTCTAATAATAGAGGTATAAATATTAGTTTTTATGACGGCGTTCCAAGTATGGCATATATAAAGCGAAACTCATTAGAGCTTCAAGATAATGAAATTATATTGAGTGCTAGTTCTCTTAAAAATGCACTTGGGTTAAGTTCAACATCTGAACTAAAACAATTAATTGATAGCGGCTTAACAATCAAGGCAACATCGTCAGGAATGAGCGATATGGTTTTAACTGTTGTTGGCTATAATGATGATGGCGCTTATGTGGTAAATAATTACACTAAAGATATGTTTAGCTTGGCCAATAATAGTATTTATTTCTATACAATGA
>JAILMD010000057.1 GCA_024692805.1 bacterium
TACTAAAAACGTTGAAAACATGTTCCAAAAGTTAAGAACAGGCGAAAGCGACGTTGTTTATCTTGATAGCGAAGACGAAGGAGAAGGAGAGCCTAAAGAATCTGAAGAAGAAACTCCTGAAGATAAAAAAGACTCAAAAAAAGATTAATTAATGAAATTTAAAGGTTTTTCTAGTTTTATAAAATCAAAAGAAAGCAAATTTAATGGTTTGCTTCCTTTTCTTGTTTTAGAAACTAGAAAAACCGTTGAAATGGGCTGGCTAGATCAAATTTGGTATGTTTTAAAATCTTGGTTAGTTCAAATTTTTAACTGGATTTTTGATTTAATTTACTTAATTTGTAAGTTTGCTTTAAACGTTGTTGATTTTATGCAAATGATTTGTTATAAAATCATTGGAATAAGCAATGATGGAAACCCAATGTCAACGGCCGACCCAATATTTAAATTCTTACTTAGTGAGCCGGTTTTAAAAGCAATTAGAAACCTTTTGATTGCTGGCGTTGTTATTTTAATCATTTTCTCAATCGCTGCAATTATTAGAAGTGAATATAATGCTGCCGCTGGAAGTGATGATGGTCACGCTAAATCAAGAATTTTTAGACGTGTTTTGAAAAGTGGCTTTGCAATGCTTCTTTTCCCAGTTGTTTTGCTTGCCGGAGTTTTCTTAACTAACGCTATTTTAGGTAGTGTTTTAAGCGCGCTTAGAGTTAATAAAACATCAACGGTTGGTTCAACGGTTGTTAGCGTTGCAACTTATACTGCTAATAACTATCGAACTTACGCCGATAACGGCCAGAGAATACCAATTCTGGTTGACTTTGAAGACCCAACAATGTATCAACTTGCTGGCGCAAGTAATTACACAACTGAGCAGTTAAACGAAATTTATTCTTCGTTTGAAGAGCGGGGAAAAGAGATTTATAACCGCTTTGCCTATAATAAATTTGATACGTTTAGTGACACTGTTTATTATAAGAATAATGTTATTTATAACCGTTCAAATTATTCTGGGTATGAGAAATTTGTTTGCACGCCTGAGCAATATTACGCTATGGCTGATTTTATCGATTATGCTTTAGCAAACAACTTAACTTTCTATATAAAGAGTTATGATGATAGCGAAATTGATTGGCGTTATGTTAATGAGGCTGTTTATAACAAAAATGATGAAACAATTAAGATAACTTATAACAACGTTAGTGGGCAAATTGGTGAAGATAAAACTTACACCATTTATTATCGAGCCAATGAGTTTGACTTTGATTCTCCAATTCAAGCAGCATTAAAAACAATAAAACAAGTTCTAAGTGCTGATGAATATAGCGATTATCAGTTTAAGATGCTTGAAAGAGATGATAATAACGCCCAAATGGTTAGTTATAAAACAAAGAAAGTTCAAATTAAACTTTCTGATAATTACAAGACAACTCCAACGCCTCTTGATCAGTTTATTCTTTATCAATATTATCGTGATCTTGAGCATAACACGTTTGACGGCTATTTAATTAGTGAATTAGCTAACGGAATTGAAGATTTTGATGCCGTAACAATAAAGAGATATAAATTTGATACTTCGCTTGGTAAATATAGTGAATATTCAGCAGTTAACGCCGTTTTAATCAATGGTTGTTATTACGAACTAGGAAACGAGCAAGTTGAAACTAAAGATGGCAAAGTTTATTCTTATTTCAAAATTAACGATAATGTTGTGTCAAGTCAATATTATATGTCAAATGGCGCTGTTATTGAAAAATACAAGGCAACTGAAGCTGGCGAAGATGTTGTTTTTGTTGAGTGTTTAAATAATAACAATGGAATTTATGTTAAACTTGAAACTGATGATTTTGGAAGGGCAATTCTTTATGAGCCTTTAAGGGTTTCTTATAACGAAACAAGCAACCAAATGATTAGTTTTAACGGCGAGAATATTCTTCTTTATAAAGACGTTGCGCAAGATATTCTTTATTATGGAAACTGGGCTGAAAAAATTTATAATGACCTTCAAGTTATTTATAAAGATATTAATATCAACACGCTAATCAACACTGACCAATGGCTTAGCCAATTTAGTTATATTTATGAGCAAACGCTTGAAAATGAAGGCGTTAATTATACAACATTTAACACTAGTCTAATTCATCCTTTAGGTTTGATTTTGTCAGAATTATTCTTAGGTGAGGCAAATGAAGCGAATAAGAATTTAACAGGCGCAAATTATCAATATTCAAGCGCTTATGATAACCAAACAATTAAGGCATTATTTATCAGTTTGTTAGGGGAAGAAGATTATTTATCTGCTTACCAACAATATAACGCCTTTATGAAAATTTTTAATGCAACTTTTGCTAATATTTTAGATGAAACTGCTTATTATGAAAACTATGACATTTTAAACGATGAAAACCAATCAATCGCTTTGTTTACCTATAAAGCATATCTTGCTAGTTGCTTGCTTGGTAAAGATATGGCAACTTTTCTTAACACAATTGCTAAATCGATAATTAATTCAAACAACCTTTCTTACACTTTATTTGGCGAACTTGAAGATTCTTTTGATAAGATTAATTATAAGTCATTTAAAGATCTTGTTATTGAATATTTGAGTAAACAAACATCTTTTAATACTTTAACTACAAAAGATTCTATATCTAAATATGCAAAAGACAACTATAATATTGAATTAACCGAAACTGAAGCAGAAAAAATTGCATTAAGAAATAATGTTTTAAAAGAAATATATGATTTCTATTATTCAAATAATTATGCAAATAGTGAAGAAGAACTTGAATTTGATAGTTTTATCAATGCATTTTTAGCAGAAAATGGGGATTATTTACAACCAGAGAAACGAAAGATAATAATAGAAGTTGCTTCAAATTATCCTTATTATGTTGATTATGAAATTGATTTAGCCAACAAAGAATCTCAACAAAATGTTGACGAATATAGATCACTTGCCAGAATGGTTTATCACATTAACAATGGAATAAAACCAACAGATTATGATGAGATAGAAGATAGAATCAAAGAAAATTATAATAAAACAGTTGAATTAAGCGATTCAGTTGAAACACTTTTAGCAGTTTATGATTATTGGCTTGATCAAATTGAGCAATATGAGTCAAACCAAACTGAATATCAAACCAATAAATATGACTTTATTGACTCTCTTGAAAACTTTATTTATGATTCTTATTTAAGAAGTTGGGTTTATGATTTATTAGGTTCATCAATTCATTATACTGACGACAGCGACTCTGAAAATATCAAAGAAATTGATATTGAATATGACCGTGCGCCAGTTGACTACGATAACGTTTATAGATATGTTGATAAATATGACTTAATCCTTTCAATGATGGATGAAGTTTTAAATGACCTTGATAAGTTTACAAAAGAAAACAACTTTGATTGGGAAGTTTTCCTTTGGGCTTGTAACATTGTTTATGATGGTAAAGTTATTTCAACCCTAGAATATGATTTACCAGACACTTTCTATGATGATTTTGCTAGCGTTTATTCTGGTGTGAGTGAGGACGAAAGAAACCCATTTAGAGCGCTTTATAGCGCTAATGTTAGCGATGATGAAAATAAGAAAAAAACCTTGCAAGACCTTTGGAAAATGCTTTTAACAATTGAAGGTTATTATGATTCAGGTGTTGATGATGGCCTTTATGGTTCTAACAGAGATTATTATCAAGGTTCTGCAACTGTTAAAGAAGCGCTTGGTTTAGTTTTAAGATATTTAAAGGTTCAAAAGTATCTTGATGCACTTGAAATTTATAACGTTAAACATTCAATAACTTCATTTAGCAGTGAGGTTTTGAATAATTTATTAACATTTAAGATTAACAATAAAAAATATACAGCTTCGGTTATGCTTTCTTCAGGTGAGTTTACTGAATATATTTTAGGTTATGACTATCTTGTTGACCGCGGATTCACTCCTGTTTTTGTTGATAAAAACTATCAAGGATTACTTAGCAGCGTTAATGAAAATAACACTATAATTTATTCAACTTGGGCTGATATGAAGATAATGCTTGAAAAATTTGGTCAGGCCTGCGTTGACCTTTCTAACAAGTCATCACTAAACATTATTTCTCAAAATATTGTTGATGAAAGAACAATTAAACTTTATGGTGAATCAGCGCAAGCCGAAGAAAACGCATTACTAGCATTTCTAAAAGATAGTTTACCTCAAAGCGTTATTGATGCTAATTCATCAGGAAATGGCCTTCAAGATTGTCTTGATTTAATGGAATATCTTGGCTTAACAAAAGAAGCGGTTATGAGTTCAAATAACATTGAATCGCTTAGCCCTAATTTTAGCGGATTTACTCTTAGTCAATATAAATTGGCGATAATTGATCTTCTTTATGATTATCAAGAAATTGCAAGTGAATCAGCTTATAACAATCAAAGAAGATTTTTAACATTAACTTATTTGTTATGCGCTGAGTGGCAAAATGATGGCATGCGTTTAGTTAATAATGAATACACGCTCGGTTTAATTATGCGCCTTTGTGGGCTTGTTAACAGAAGTGAAAACGAATTAGTTGGCCTTGAATTTACTATTGATTTAGGCTCTCATCAAAAAGACGAGGCAAATGGAGATGTTTTCATAGTTTGCATTTATGTTCAAGACCCTAATAATAAGGATGCTAAAATTTTAATTCCATTTATGATGGCAAACCGAACTGATCTTGATAAAGAAGACAATGCTGATTATGTAAAACTATTTACTGATAACGGGCTTCCTGTTCCTTATTCAAGTTGTTATTCAAGCACAGAAGAAAACCCTAATGACAGTGTAGTAACGGCTTGGTTCCCGGTTATTGCTAGGGGAATTGTTGCTGACGGCTTACCAACAGCAATAAAAATTGATAATGGCGACGTTGTTTTCTATAGAAATGACGTTAACATCTTAAACGCTTCAAAACTTGGGCTTTCAAGTTATTTTGATGATGCTTCAAATGTTGTTGTTAGAGCAGGTGTTATTTCAAGTTTAACAACAACGTTCTACGCAATGTTTAACCAAGGAAAATCTTTAACTCAAGAGTTTATTAAGTCTTACCCAAGATTAGCGATTGATTATAACCTTCACCTTGCTTATTCTAATAATTACACTGAGGTTGGAAGTCGCCTCGAAAATGGGGAATGTTACCTTGACTATAACTTCTTAACATTAAAACTTGTTGATTTGTTTAGTCCTTTAGGGGTTAACATAATCGTTTTAATTTTAGGAACAATATTTATGTGTAAAACATTGTTTACACTTGTTTGGGGATTAATTCAAAGAATATTTAATGTTGTTATTCTTTCAATTTTGTCTCCGGCCGTTTTTGCAACAATACCATTTACTAGTGAGAAATATGACAAAAAGAGCAAACAATATGTTGATAATCCTTGGATTTTTGATAACTGGAAAGCAACGATAATAAGGGAAGTAACAACTGTTTTAGGCTTTGCTTTAGGAATTAACATTTTCTTCATTTTAGTTCCTATAATTAGGCAATTTAACTTATTTACTGATGTTAGCGTCTTTACAAGATTATTTGGCGGAAGCAGCCAAGTTGTTCTAAACTTTGTTAACTATATAATGCAACTTATTATGTTGGTTTGTGCGCTTTCAACAATCAAACTTGCTCCATCATTGTTTGGCGACATCTTTGGAACAAATAACATTCATAAACAAGCAAGTGAAACTCTTGCAAGCGTTAAAGAGATTGACGCTGAAGCAAGAAACGTTTTAAGCGGAAGAAGTTTAATTCACGCTAAAAACCAAGCAATTGGGCTTGTTAAAAATTCGGTTCCTGGGGGAGCGTTTGCAACAGATCTTAGAATGCTTCACGCAAGGGTTAATGCAAGAATAACAAGCTCAAGGGTTAAAGGCGCAATGATGGCTGCCGGCGTTCCTAAAGAAGAAGCGAAATTTATTTCAAAACAAATTAGGCATACAATGGTTGGTGTTCAAAAAGATGCCGAGGCCATAAGGGAAGCTCATAACCAGAAATATTATAATGCTTTATTCCCACCAAAAGAGAAAAAAGGTAAAAAGAAATAGGAGAAATTAATTTGTTTAACGCAATAACTAGTTTAATAACCAGAACTATACCACACTTTATTAGTGCGGTTAGTTCTGATGCGTTACAATCAGGAACATTCTGGCAAGTCGTTGGCAATTTCTTTAGAAATATGGCCGAAACGATTTGGGGATTAATTGTTTCACTCGTTGTTATTGTCGGAAGATTTATGCTTAAAATAATTGATTTCTTGTTTATTATTATGCAAGCATTTTTAGGCGATAGTTTTGATCAAAGCAGCGCAAGCGGCTTGGCTGATGATAAAATCTTTCAGTTTGTTTTTAGTGATACTGTTATAAATATTATTAAAAACATTATAATTATCGGCTTAATTTTGATAATAGTTTTCTCAATAATAGCAGTTATTAAGAGTGAAATTAATGGAGCGTTAGGCGATAATAACTCTAAAAAATATGTTTTAGTTAATGCGCTTAAATCATTATTTTTGATGGTTATTATTCCTTTACTATTTATCTTCTCAATTATTCTAACTGACGCGGCTTTAGCGAGCCTTTATCGCGCAACAACCGGCGGAAAAGATGTTAGCCTAGCCGGAATGATTTGGACTGCGTCAACCTATGAGGCTAACGCCTATAGAAATTATGCTAAAAATGATGCTAAAATTCCTATAACTTTTGATTTTAGCAATAAATATAACTATGTTTATAACGAAGAAACAAATGAATATGAAATAGACTATTCAAGCGAAATTAACTGGGATGAAATTTCAATTGAAGGTTTAAACCGAGATTTAATTAATAGTTTTGAGAGTTTTAAAAATCAAACAGGTTTTCAAAAGGGATATAGCGTTTGGCAAATGTTTTATGCAAACAACTTCTATTCAATAAGTGAAATTGATGCGCAAAACAAACTATTAAAGAAAAATCCACAAGGAAATGTTGATCATTCGCCATATTATGATCTTTTTGATTCTAATATAGTTTATTCAAACAATGAATATTTTGTTATGGCTGATTTGATTGATTACTGCACTGTTAACGCAAGAGATATAGGAACATTATCGTTCCGTTCAATTAATGAAGTTTATGAAAGTTGGGCTAACGTTTATGGCGAAACAATAACTAGCCTTCCAATAAGTAAAGTGGGCGATGATTATTATACTGCCGTAACTTATTTAGGTGACGAAACCCCAACAGAATATCTTTCGCCGGTTGACACGTTTGATGAATCAGATGGAACGATTTACACGATTTGTTATTCACAACTCGTTGAAGATTCAAATGGAACACTTTATGAAATTTATGTTCCATTTATCAACGGGGTTAATGGGTTTTCAACCAATTACATTTCAGGGAATGGAATGGTTATTGCAAAAGGTTTCTTTACTGACAAAGGTTATCCAACGGCAATAAGAAATGATGCTAATGGTAGCGTTGTTTTCTATAGAAATGAAGTTTATTCTCCTGGAATTTATGATTTCTTCCCAAAGATCACTTATGAACTTCCTGAAGGAATTGAAGAAACAAAAATAACTAAAGTATTAAAAGAAATAGGCGGGCAGGTTTTAGGCGGAATTGATATGGATGACTTTATTCCATATATTTATATTAATGCTGAACAAGTTAATACTTACACTAAAAAGATTTCAACCGAAACAACACTTGAAAACGGAACGTTTACTGTTAGTTATGACCAAACTGACATAGTTTCTCAGTTGTTTAATCAATCGTCAGTTAAAGACCATAACATTTATAACAAGGCTTCAATTAATATCTTTATTCTAATCTTTGCTAGTTTAATTTTAATTAGGGTTTTGATTGACGTTGTGTTTGGTCTTATTGGAAGAATTTTCCATATGGTTGTTTTAGCAATAACTTATCCGGGGGTTGTTTCAACAATACCTCTTGATAATGGCTCGGCGTTGTCTAACTGGAGAACAACCTTCTTTGATGTTTTATTATCTGTTGTTGGAATAATGGTTTCGGCAAACGTTATGATAGCTTTATTGCCTTATGTTTGGGGATTTAATTTCTTTACGGCTAGCGCCATTGCTGAAAGTTCAGTTATAGATAAAGTTGGGGCAGGTTTTGTTAATATGTTACTTAAAATTGCCTTTACTGTTGGCGCCATTGCGTTAATTGAAACATTTGCTAGGCTTATGAGTTTCTTAATGAACGGAATGAGCGTTGCTGACGCTAAGAAAGCAATTGCTTCTATTAAAACAAAACTTGAAGATAAAGATACTCCTGAAGACCCATTTGTTATTCTTGAGTCATTAAAAACTGATGGCAAAAAGCCATATATTGATGCTATTATTGGAACAAGCAGTGTTTTAAGTATTGGCGGAGACCTTAGAGATGAAATGACTGAAAACTTGAAGTTTACCGGTGACGTTATTTCAGGAAGACATCTTCAAAAGACCCTAAAAAATGCAACCGGAATGTTAGCCGATTATTCAGGCGTTTCATTTGCTAAAAACACGATTAATGAAATAAGGTCAGGTGCTCATTATCTTCAAGGTAACATTGGCCACGCTAAAGATATGCATAAGCTTAATAAAGACTTGCGTTCAGGATTACTTACTGACCCTAAAGATATTGAAAAACGCTTTGAAACCTTTAAGGGCGCACATGAGAAAAACATAAATAATATGAAGTGGCAACCAAAGAAGAAGGAAAAATAATAGTTAAAATCATTTGTTAAATTTTATAAATAAGTTTAAAATTAGTTTAGGAGGATTATTATGAATAAAGTTAAAATTGGAATTAATGGTTTTGGAAGAATAGGGAGTTTGATTTTAAAGGCTAGTTACCTTTATAATCAAAACGTTGAAGTCGTTGGAATTAACGATCCGTTTTTAAGCGCTGATTACGCAGCATATATGCTTGCTCATGACAGCGTTCATGGGGCATTTAACGCTGATATTAAGGTTGATAACGGAGACCTTGTTATTAACGGCAATAGAATTAAATATTACAGCGAAATGGAGCCTGAAAAGATTGATTGGAAGGGTTGCGGCGCTCAAGTTGTTGCTGAAGCAACAGGAAAGTTTACTAAGGTTGAAGACGCTTCACGCCACCTTGCCGGCGGAGCAAAAAAGGTTGTTATAACCGCTCCTGGAAAGGGAACTCCAATCTTTGTTTATGGCGTTAACCACGAAGAATATAAGGCTAATATGGACGTTGTTTCAAACGCAAGTTGCACAACTAACTGTCTTGCGCCACTAGCAAAAGTTATTAACGATAACTTTGGAATAAGCGAAGGCCTTATGACAACTGTTCACGCAACAACAGCAACACAACTTACTGTTGACGGATCTTCTAAAAAAGATTGGCGCGGGGGAAGAAGTGCATTAATTAACATTATTCCTGCTTCAACAGGTGCTGCTAAAGCTGTTGGCAAGGTTATTCCTGAGCTTGATGGAAAATTAACAGGAATGGCATTTAGAGTTCCAACCGCTGACGGAAGCGTTGTTGACTTAACTGTTAACCTTAAAAAACCAACAACTTATGAAGAAATTTGCGCATGCATTAAGAAAGCAAGCAAAGGCAAATATAAAGGCATTATTGATTACACAGAAGATGCAATCGTTAGCCAAGATATTATTGATAATTCTAACACCTGCATTTTTGATGCAACAGCAGGAATTATGATGAGCCCAACATTTGTTAAACTTGTTGCTTGGTATGACAATGAGTGGGGCTATAGTTGCAAAGTGTGCGATCTTATTGCCCACATGGGAAAAATTTGTAAATTTTAAAAAACTTCTAAATTTGGCGACCTGAACCAAAATTAAAAAAAGCACGAACCGAACGCGAGTACAATGAGTACACTTATTCGGTATCGCGCTTTTTATTTTGCTCCATCTCATCCAAATTTAAAAGTTTTTAAGGTAGGTATTGTTCTTCATCTAAAATTTACAAATTTTTAAAAGGTTAAGGCCATTGTTTTTTGTGGACAAACGGAAAGCAGTGTGATAAAATAAACTTGTGGGGGTGTGTTTATTTTGAAAAGAGTTTGCCCAAAATGTGCTGAATTTGTTGATAAAAAAGCAAAAATTTGCCCTTATTGTGGGGAAGAATTTGATAAAGAAAAAGAAATTAAAGTTGATGATAAATCAGCTGAATTTGACATCAGCGCAATGATAACTTATTCTGATGGCGAACCTGAAGTTAACCAAACTGAAGTTAGTCAAACTGAAGAAAACGAAACTGAAAATAATGAAACGCGAAAACGTCATCCTCATAAAAAGAAACAACCTGCAAAGGAAGTTATTGACGCTAAAGTTGATGAAAATGGCGAAATAAACGTTGAAACCAAAGACGTTACTTTCTTTGAAGGCGCAACTGAAAATTATAGCGTTAAAGCTGCTAGAGGTGAAACTAAGAAACAAAAACCAAAGTGGTGGGAAATTTATAAGTGGGCTGATATTTATCTTGCTCGCAAAAAAATAAACAAAGAAGTTAACAAAGCCGCAAGAGTTGAACCGCCTTTTGTTAACCACTGGGTTTTATTAACGCTAGCAATTTTATTTGGATATGTTGGCGCTCATAATTATTATGCTAAAAACAATAGGCGTGGTTTATTTATAACAATTTCGCTTATTTTAGCGCTTATTGTTGTTGCCGTTCCTGTTTTAAGAGATAACGTTGGAGTTTCAATTGGTGGTGGCCTTGGATTCGTCGTTCTTTCTTGCTGGATTTGGGATATTGTTGCAATAATTTGGCGCAGGTTTAAATTCCGTGAGTCAAGGCTTCAATTTATTTGTAAGCTTAACCTTGCAACAAGAGAAAAACTTGGTGAAAAATATGTTAACATTAAGGAATGGTTTATTCCTTACGATGAAAGGAAACTTATAAAAAAGAATGCTAAAAAAAGAAGAAAACAAAAATAAAACAATAGTTGTTGGAATGAGCGGAGGCGTTGATTCTAGCGTTGTTGCGCTGCTACTTAAAGAGCAGGGTTATAACGTTATTGGTCTCTTTATGAACAACTGGGAAGAAGATGACCCTAACGGCGTTTGCACTAACGCTGATGATTTTGCTGACGTAAAAAGGGTTGCTTCAAAGTTAGGCATTCCTTATTACAGCGTTAACTTTGCTAAAGAATATCTTGATAGCGTTTTTAGCGAGTTTTTAAGAGAATATAAACTTGGAAGAACGCCTAATCCTGATGTTTTATGTAACCGCGAAATAAAATTTGGCCCATTTTTAAAGTTTGCTAAAAAGATTGGGGCTGATATGATTGCAACGGGGCACTACGCTAACGTTGAAGAAAAAGATGGCTTATTTTATTTAGCAAAGGCTAAAGACCAAAATAAAGACCAAACATATTTCCTAAACCAATTAGGGCAAGACCAATTATCTTGCGTTATGTTTCCAATAGGGAATATGGAAAAACCTGAAATAAGAAAAATTGCCGAAGAAGCCGATTTGGCAACGGCGAAGAAAAAAGATAGCACAGGAGTTTGCTTTATAGGCGAAAGAAACTTTAAAAAGTTTTTACAAAGTTATCTTCCAGCAAAACCAGGTGACATTGTTGACAGGCGAACAGGCAAAGTTTTAGGAAAGCATGATGGGCTTATGTATTACACGCTTGGTCAAAGGCGTGGGCTTGGAATTGGCGGTCAGAAAGAAGGTAATGGCGAAAGCTTTTTCGTTGTTAGTAAAGACCTTGATAAAAACATACTTTATGTTACTCAAGGTGAAGGCGATGAAATTTTAAGCGATGCTTTAATCGCAACTGGCTTTAACTGGATTCCTAAAAAGCCAGAAGCCAGCGAGTTTGATTGTTTCGCTAAGTTTAGATATCGCCAGGCTGAGCAAAAAGTTCACGTTAAGATTTTACCTGATGATAAGGTTAGAGTTGAATTTAAAACAAAGCAAAGGGCGATAACCCCTGGGCAATATGTTGTTTTATATGATGAAAAATATTGTCTTGGTGGCGGCGAGATCGATGAAGTTATTAAGGAGAAGAAGTAATGAAGAAAGTTGTTTTAACAGGAATTAAACCAACCGGAACGCCTCATATCGGCAATTATTTTGGCGCAATAAAACCTGCACTTGAATTTGCATCAAATGATGAATATGATTGTTATTATTTTATTGCTGATTATCATGCGCTTAACCAAATAAAAGACCCAGAGGTTTTAAAAAATAATGTTAAAGAACTTGCGTGCACTTGGCTTGCTTGCGGAATTGATCCAAAGAAAGTTGTTTTTTATAAACAAAGTGACCTTAGCGAAGTAACAGAACTAACTTGGCTTATTTCAAACGTAACAAGCAAGGGGCTTCTAAACAGGGCGCACGCCTATAAAGCGTTAACCCAAAAAGCAACCGAAGAAGGCGCTGACCCTGATAGCCTTGTTAATATGGGGCTATTTAACTATCCAGTTTTAATGGCAAGTGATATTTTAATTGTTAATTCAAACTTTGTTCCTGTTGGGCAAGACCAAAAGCAACACGTTGAAATGGCAAGAGATATTGCTCAGGCGTTTAATAAAACTTATGGAAACACTTTTGTTGTTCCTAAAGAGTTAATAAAGAAAGACGTTGGCTTAATTTTAGGGCAAGATGGAAGAAAAATGAGCAAGAGTTATAACAATGTTATTCCGCTTTTTGCACCTAGCGAGAAGTTAAGAAAACTTGTTATGAGCATTAAAACTGACTCAAGCCTTCCAACTGAGCCAAAACCAACTGACAGCGCAGTTTTCAATCTTTATTCATTATTTGCTAACCCTAGCGAACTTGAAGCCGAGAAAAAGAAATATGAAAAGGGGCTTAGCTGGGCTGAAGCAAAGCAAGACTTGTTTGAAATTATGGAGAAAACAATTGCTCCTATGCGCGAAAAATATGATTATTATATGGCTCATTTTGATGAGGTTGAAAAGATTTTAGCGGACGGCGCAAAAAGGGTTAAACCTATTGCAAGAGAAACTCTTGATCGCGCAAGAAAGAATATGGGGCTATAAAATAAACCAAATTTAAAAGCATAAGATTAAATGGGGGATTATTATGAAAAATTATGTAATTTTAACAGCGAGCGCTAAAACGCCATATGATTATTGGTATCGCGAAGCAAAACAAAGAATAGAAGAAAAGGGCTTTGAAGTTGTTGTTCCTTATCTTCCTCAAAATGAACACCAAAACTATAAGGCTTGGGCAAGAGTTATTCTATCTTATTTTAAAGCGGGGGTTATTAACAAAGAAACAACAATTATTGCTCACGACGTTGCTTGCGTTTTTATAACTAGGGTTTTAGTTGAAAACAAATTAAGCATTAGCGGAATTATTGCTGTTAGCCCATTTAATACTATTTTAGGAATGGATAACGACAACCTTAACAAGAGTTTCATAACAAGATATGAAAAACTTCAAAAGGTTGAAAGATTTGTTAAGTTTTATCACGTTTTTACTTCAGATAATGATCCAATCGTTTCAACTGAAGAAACAATTAAGTTCTGTGAGAGCGTTAAAGCAAAAACCCACGAACTTAGTAAAGTTGGTCATTTTACAGAAATTGAGAAATTTGACGAACTTATCAGTTTAATTGATAACATTAATGAAATTATTTAATTAGCGTTGACAATAAAGAGTTTTTATTTAAAATAAAACGCAGGAGAAAATTATGTCTAATAAAAAAATAACAAACAGAGATGAAGATTTTGCAAAGTGGTATACCGACGTTGTTAATGCCGCTCATCTTTCTAGTTATTCAAATGTTAAAGGATGCATTATCTTAGAGCCAAATGGTTATGCTATTTGGGAAAAGATGCAACAAACGCTTGATAAAATGTTTAAGGCAAGCGGTCACAGAAATGTTGCAATGCCAATGCTTATTCCTGAAAACTTAATTAATAAAGAAGGCGAGTTAATTAAAGGCTTCGCTCCAGAAGTTGCTTGGGTAACAATGGGGGGAAGTAAGCAACTTGAAGAAAGAATGTGTATAAGGCCAACAAGCGAAACGCTTTTTTCAGATTATTATTCAACGCTTGTTAAGTCTTACAGAGATTTACCAATTAAGTTAAATCAATGGTGCTCAGTTATGCGCTGGGAAAAAGAAACAAGACCATTTTTAAGAAGCCGTGAATTTTGGTGGCAAGAAGGGCATACTGTTCACGAAACCCAGGCCGAAGCCGAAAAAGAAACAAGAGATATGTTAGCAACTTACAAGAAATTCTTTGAAGAATATCTTGCTATTCCGGTTATATGCGGAAGAAAAACCGAAAAAGAAAAGTTTGCTGGCGCTGAATATAGCCTAACCGTTGAAGCGTTAATGTATAATGGTGTTGCGCTTCAATCAGGAACAAGCCATTATTTTGGTCAAAAGTTTAGTAAGGCTTATGACATTAAGTTTTTAAACAGAAACAACGAACTTGAATATGCTTATCAATCAAGTTGGGGCGTTAGCTCAAGAATGATTGGAGCGCTTATAATGGTTCATGGTGATGATGACGGGCTAGTTATTCCTCCAAGAATTGCGCCACTTCAAGTTAGAATTGTTCCAATCGGCGAAGATGAAGAAATAGTTAAAGTTGCTTCTTCTTGTAAAGCCGCTCTTGACAAAGCGGGAATAACTTCTGATATTGACCTTAGCGAAAAATCTCCTGGCTTTAAATTTGCTGAAGCCGAGGTTTTAGGAATTCCTTTTAGAATTGAAATAGGCAAGCGTGACCTTGATAACGGGGTTATAACTCTTGCAAGACGTGATACTAAAGAAAAATATCAAATTAGTTTAAAATCTAACATTGCCAGCGAAGTAACAAAACTTATGGAAGCAATCCAAGCCAACCTTTATAACAAGGCTAAAGCAAGGCGCGACAAAATGACTTATGTTGCAACTAACCTTGATGAGTTTGCTAAGATTATGAATAAAACCCCAGGTTTTGTTCACGCAGACTGGTGCGGTGACCCAGAGTGTGAAAGCAAAGTAAAAGAGATTAGGGGAACCAAGTCACGTTGTATTCTTGAAAATGAGAAACTCATAACCGGAAAATGTGTTGTTTGCGGGAAGAAGGCTAAGCATCATGTTTTGTGGGGCATCCAATATTAAAAACCTACAAATTTAGCGACCTGAACCAAAATTAAAAAGCACGAACCGAACGCGAGTACAATGAGTACGCTTATTCAGTATCGAACTTTTTATTTTGGTTCCTATCATCCAAATCCCGCTGTTTTTAATATGTAATCATATAAATGAGAATTTGCTTCTTCCTTATTTATTAAAATTTGAGAGTTTTTAAAAAGAAGATTAACGATTATAATATTAAGGTTTAGTAATTATGTGCAGAAATTTTTAAAGACCACTGGTATTAACGGGTGTTGAACCCGCTCTAACCAGATGGCATTTTTGTTGTTTTGATTCTTCCAAATTTTGTTTCTTATACTAAAATGTTAGATTCTAACTTAATTGAATAAACGATTATACTTCTGGTTGGTTTTGGAAATTTGTTTGAGCATTTTGCTTTTGTTTTAAAGATAGGAATTCTTTTGAAGGCATAAAATTTTTTGCATATGCAATATCGTGATTAACTCCTTTGAAAGGGACTTCATCTCGTTTGTTTAATTGCCTGGTATCATAAATTATTTCAACAGCAAAGTGAATATAATCGTTTTCGTATCTATAAACTAAATTTTCAAGATCGGTGATTTGATCATATTTATGATTATTAAATTTCCATTTTCTGTTAATTAAAATTTTGAGTATTGCATGAGTGCTTAAATTTCGGTAAACAATATCTCCTCCGGGGTCATATCTAATTAATGAAATTTCGTAATCAGTCAGTTCATTTTCCTCTTTTCTTTTAAAATCTTCTTTTTCTTTCTCTTTGTTGTATTTTTTAAAAATGTTTTTGTAATTACTCATAAACATACTCCTCTTTACGCTTCTGGTTGAGAATCAGATTCATTATTATTTCTTTTATATAAAAGGTTTTCTAAAAATTTTTTTGCCGTTTCTAAGCTATAATCAACTTCTTTAAAAGGAACATTATCAAATTTGTCTAAGTTTTGCTCTTCATAAATAAATTGAACTGAAAGGTTAGTGTAATAATTTCTGTATTGATAAACTAAATCTTCTAAATCGGTTATAAGATTGTCTTTGCGGTGAAGAAATTTCCATTTTCTGTTAAGTGAAATCTTAAGTAAAGCTTGTTCGCTTGCATTGCGATATATGGCATCATCTTCATCGCTAACATATTTTGGTTTAGGTGTGCTAAACCAACCCAAGTCATTAGTTTCCTCCCCGTGCTTTAATTTTAAATTGTTAATGTTTTCTACCATAATTTTTCTCCTTTTGGTGATTTGTATTGACATTGTATCATTAAAAAAATATAATGTGAAATATATAAAACTCATGGCAAGGATAACTAAAAGTTATGGTAAATTTAGATTGGTATAGGGTATTTTTAGAGGTTGCAAAAGAAAAGAATATAACAAAGGCTAGTGAAAATTTATATGTTTCTCAACCAGCAGTTAGCAAATGCATTAAACTATTGGAAAAAGATTTAGGTGAGAAGTTATTTGTTAGGGAACATAAAGGTGTAACGCTGACTGAGTTTGGGAAGGCTATTTATTTAAGCGTTAAGAATTCACTAGACTCTTTAGATAGTTTAGCTAAGATTATTGAAGATGTGAAAAATGTTAAGATCGGCAAACTTAGAATTGCAACCAACACTTCTAATATAGGTTACATTCTTGCTAGCGCTATAGAAAAATTTTGCAAAAAATACCCAAACATTGAATTGAAGATCACAAGAATTAATGATAGTAATTTAAATAATACTTCCTATTTAGAACAAAATTTTGATTATGCTTTTTTAGATGAAGAAATGCTTACATCTAATTTAAATGTTGTTTATAAATGTGAAGTTAGCTATGATTTTATTGGGGCTTATGATATGCAAGTTGACAGCATTGATGTTAATAATCTAAAGAAACATAACTTAATTTTAATTAATGATACCTATACATCAAGAAACAATATTGATAATTATTTTAAACAAAACAACATCAATTTTAGAGTTAAATATGAGGTTGATAATTATAGTATGGTTGTTTCACTGGTAAAAATGGGACTCGGAATTGGAATAGTTAACGCAAACTATTTTCAAAATGAAATAAAAAATAAAGAAATAAAAGTTTTAAAATCAAATGCAAAATTTAATAACAGAAACTTGGTTTTAATAAGAATTGGGAAGGAGCAAACGATAGTAAGCGCCAGCTTTGAAAAGGTTTTAAAATGTTAATTTGATTAATGATACTTTAATATATTTTATATTTAAAACTACATCTTATGTATCCTTGAATGCATAATTAAGGAATAATAACATTTTTTTAGGAAATTAGTGAAAAAATAATAAAATTTTTAAAAATTTTTTGAAAAAGTGTTGACTTTATTTTACAGGTGTGGTAATATACTAGCGTTGTCACCCAAAGTGGCAGCATTATGTTCTTTGACAAGTGAATAGTTGAAATGTACAAGGTTTATTAAATTTTAATTAAACGATACTTGTTAATTTCTTAAGTGTATTTATAACACACATTGTAAAAATAACTAATTTTTACGTCAGTAGAAGTTGGTTCTAAGTTAGATTAAACATAAGAGTTTGATTCTGGCTCAGGACGAACGCTGGCGGCGTGCTTAACACATGCAAGTCGAACGGAGAATTTAGAGAGCTTGCTCTTTGAATTCTTAGTGGCGGACTGGTGAGTAACGCGTGAGCAACCTGCCCTATACATTGGGATACCAACTGGAAACAGTTGCTAATACCGAATATGACCACGGCACGGCATCGTGCAGAGGTGAAAGGGTTTACTGGTATAGGATGGGCTCGCGTCTGATTAGCTAGTTGGTAGGGTAACGGCCTACCAAGGCGACGATCAGTAGCCGACCTGAGAGGGTGATCGGCCACATTGGGACTGAGATACGGCCCAGACTCCTACGGGAGGCAGCAGTGGGGAATATTGGGCAATGGAGGAAACTCTGACCCAGCAACGCCGCGTGAAGGATGAAGGCCCTCGGGTTGTAAACTTCTGTTCTAAGGGAAGAAACAAATGACGGTACCTTAGAAGAAAGCCCCGGCAAACTACGTGCCAGCAGCCGCGGTGATACGTAGGGGGCAAGCGTTGTCCGGAATGACTGGGCGTAAAGGGAGTGTAGGCGGTTTTTTAAGTTAAATGTGAAAGCCCGGGGCTTAACTCCGGAATTGCATTTAATACTGGAAGACTAGAGTGTGGGAGAGGTAAGTGGAATTCCTAGTGTAGCGGTGGAATGCGTAGATATTAGGAGGAACATCAGTGGCGAAGGCGACTTACTGGAACATAACTGACGCTGAGGCTCGAAAGCGTGGGGAGCAAACAGGATTAGATACCCTGGTAGTCCACGCCCTAAACGATGGTTACTAGATGTGGGTGGTATCGACTCCATCCGTATCGCAGCAAACGCATTAAGTAACCCGCCTGAGTAGTACGGCCGCAAGGTTGAAACTTAAAGAAATTGACGGGGACCCGCACAAGCAGAGGAGCATGCCGTTTAATTCGAAGATACGCGAAAAACCTTACCAAGACTTGACATCCAATGAATGCCATAGAAATATGTCAGTTTAGCAATAAACATTGAGACAGGTGGTGCATGGTTGTCGTCAGCTCGTGTCGTGAGATGTTCGGTTAAGTCCGGTAACGAGCGCAACCCTTATTACCAGTTGCCAATATTTAGTTAGGAACTCTGGTGAGACTGCCGTGGATAACACGGAGGAAGGTGGGGATGACGTCAAATCATCATGCCCCTTACGTCTTGGGCTACAAGCGTGCTACAATGGCCACTACAAAGAGTTGCAAAGCCGTAAGGCCCAGCTAATCCCAAAAAAGTGGTCCCAGTTCGGATTGTGGGCTGCAACCCGCCCACATGAAGCTGAATTTGCTAGTAATCCCGAATCAGCATGTCGGGGTGAATTCGTTCCCGGGTCTTGTACACACCGCCCGTCACGCCATGGGAGTTGGGAGCACCCAAAACCGCTGACCTAACCCGCAAGGGAAGGAGGCGTCTAAGGTGAGACTAATGACTGGGGTGAAGTCGTAACAAGGTAGCCGTACGAGAACGTGCGGCTGGATCACCTCCTTTAAAGGAGTAGTGAAATCACTACATCTTGTCGATAACAATTAATTAGTTAATTGTTAAAATTTTCAAAATTGTATTTTATAATACGAGTTTAATGATCAGTAAACACATTAAACTATAAAAAGCAAACCGAAAATAAGAAATTTATTTCAACTATCACTGTTAAAAAGAATAAAAAATATGTTCCTCCTAGGAACATTTTTTTATGCAAAAAAACTTCTAAATTTAGCGCCTAAGTGCAAAAATTCAAAAGAGCTACTGGTAGTCGCGTACAATGAGTACGCCCTGCGCAAGATGAAATAGAATTCATATAAGCAGAAAATTTTTTATAAAAAAACATAACCGATTTGGTTATGTTTTAATTTTTTATGAGAATATTGAAATGAAGCCTTCCCAAAGGTTAATCCAGAATTGTTTGAAGCCGCCCCAGAAGCCGCCGTTATCTCTTGACAAACTAATAAGGTCTTCAAAGCCTCCGTTAAAGAGGAAGTAAAAACATAAAATAAATACTGTTGTTACAATAATTCCCCAAAAAATTTTTAAAGCTATTTTCATAAGTTAAGTTCCTCCTAGAAATCAAATTCAAATCTGTTAGCTTTGTTTAAGTCGTGAGCAATAACTTTTCTTTTATTAATAAAGTCAAGAGAATATTTAACTTGCATAAACCTAAAATCATTAATAATTTCAAGCTCTTTGCTAGCAGTTGTTAATTTCTTAACTTTTCTTTCGCTATTAACTCTGTTTTTACCATTAAGGGTAGGGTAAGCGCCGGGAAGTGGAAGTTCAGGAAACATTATGCTGATAACTTTTCCTTTTTGTTTGGGAACTTCAATGGCGCGCCCGGTAAGCAAAGCAGATTTAGATTTTCTTTCAGAGCTGCTAATCTCTTTATATTTTTTCATAGCCTGCTCATCAGAAAATTGTTTATTTTTGATGATGTTATCTATTTCATCATAGTTCTGGTCAGCTTCATCATAATGTTCGATTTCGCTGTCGTCTTGTTCAAGTGGTGGGTCAGCTTTATAAGTTGAATATAAATAATCTTTAAATATATATTCAATACTTCTTAACTCATCATTTTTAGAATAGTGATCTATTATTTGTTTGAGTGAATCAATAGAATTATCTAAATATTTATCATTGTCTGAGAAAAACAAAACGTTAGAAGGAATAGTTTCGTTGGATATTTCCATATAATCAACGTAATCAGCAACGCCAAGTTTAACAACAAACTGAGGATAGGTTATTGCAAATGTTTTCATTAAAACAATAGTTCTTGTTTCTCTTGAATTTAATTTGTCAAAGAACTTTCTTAATTTTGCGTCAAACATATGGTCATATCCGCTAAGCTCATGGATATAAAACTTTATAAACGTAACAGGAACCTGATTGCTTTTAAATTCTTTCTGGTAAACAAGGCTGGCGTTATAAAGAACAATATTTGAAAGAACTAAAAAATCGTTTCCACTTAAAGAAAATTCACTATTTAAATAGGTTTTATTAGCACTATCCATTATCCCTTTTGTTTTCTCCTATGATGAATTATACATAATATATAATAAAAAATCAAACAAATTTTAATTTTTGTATTGACAAAGCATAAAATTTGGTGTAATATTCACGTGCACACAAAGCGAAAGCCTAGATATTTTCTAGCATTGTTAACGGCTAAAAAAAATGTAAAAAATTTTTAAAATTTTTTGTAAAAACTGTTGACAATAGTTTTGCAGTGTGGTATATTATATAGGCTTTCACCCGAAAGCGCTAATCTAACAGATGAATATAACTAAGTATTTTTAAATACCGCTGGTGAGTTGATGCTTAAGTGAAGGAGGCAAAAACTTACCATTTTTTATTTATTTGTTAGTTCGCACATTGACAACTGCATATGAACATACATAAACAAATTTGTTTAATGTAAGAGAATCAGAGTTAAATCAAATATGTATAAGTGTAATACGCAAATTACAATAAGCTAAAAACAAACCGTTTTTAACTGGTAAATAACAATTACGCTGAGCAATTTAACAAGATAAAAAAATCTTAAAGCAAAGGCACGTTTACTTAATGTAAACAATTTTTAAAGATACAAACTTTATTGATCAAGCTATAAAGGGCGTACGGCGGATGCCTTGGCACTAGACGCCGATGAAAGACGTGATAAGCTGCGATAAGCTTCGGGGAGTTGCAAATAAACTGTGATCCGAAGATTTCTGAATGAGGAAACTCACCAGCGGTAATGCGCTGGTATCCACACATGAATCAATAGTGTGTGAGAAGGGAACCTGGGGAACTGAACCATCTAAGTACCCAGAGGAAGAGAAAGTAAACAAACGATTACCTAAGTAGTGGCGAGCGAACGGGTAAGAGCCCAAACCATTTATACTTGTATAAAATGGGGTTAGGACCCACGTATAGTTAGTCTGGTTTAGTAGTTGAACTTAGCTGGAAAGCTGGGCAATATAGAGTAATAGCCTCGTAAGCGAAACTAAACTAGCGACTGTGGTGTTCCAGAGTAGCACAGGACACGAGAAACCCGGTGTGAATGTGGGAGGCCCATCTCCTAAGGCTAAATACGATCTAGTGACCGATAGAGTATAGTACCGTGAGGGAAAGGTGAAAAGTACCCCGGAAGGGGAGTGAAAGAGTACCTGAAACCGTATGCTTACAAGCAGGTGGAGCACTACTTTGAGTGTGACACCGTACTTTTTGTAGAACGGGCCGGCGAGTTACGTTATGTAGCGAGGTTAAGGAATTAAGTTCCGGAGCCGAAGCGAAAGCGAGTTTTAATTGAGCGATTTAGTTGCATGACGTAGACCCGAAACCGATTGACCTATTCATGAGCAGGTTGAAGCAGGGGTAAGACCTTGTGGAGGACCGAACACACGCCTGTTGAAATAGTCGGTGATGACTTGTGAATAGCGGAGAAATTCCAAACGAAATCGGAGATAGCTGGTTCTCCTCGAAATAGCTTTAGGGCTAGCCTCGGACGTAGATTTGTGGGGGTAGAGCACTGAATAGGCTAGGGGTTTTCGCGAACTACCGAACCTTATCAAACTTCGAATACCACTAAATTTTATCCGGGAGTCAGACGGCGTGAGATAAGTTTCGTCGTCAAAAGGGAAACAGCCCAGATCCACAGCTAAGGACCCCAAATGTAAGTTAAGTGTAAAAGGTTGTGTTGTTGCATAAACAACCAGGATGTTGGCTTAGAAGCAGCCACTCATTCAAAGAGTGCGTAATAGCTCACTGGTCGAGTGATGATGCGCCGAAGATTCAACGGGGCTAAAACTTACTTCCGAAGCTTGGGAATGATAGTAATATCATTGGTAGAGGAGCAATGTATGCGGGCTGAAGCCATATCGAAAGGGGTGGTGGACTGCATACAAGAGAGAATGCCGGCATGAGTAGCGAGAGTAAAGTGAGAAACTTTACCGTCGAATGCCTAAGGTTTCCTGGGGAAGGTTCGTCCTCCCAGGGTAAGTCGGGACCTAAGTCGAGGCCGAAAGGCGTAGATAATGGACAACTGGTAGATATTCCAGTACCACCGCATATCGATTAAGACCGATGCAGGGACACAGTAGGATAGTCAGACCACGGGGGTGGAAATCCGTGGCTAAATCATGAGGCCATAGCGCAGTGAAGTACACGCTATATTAAGGCTAGGTGATGAATGGGACTGAATTTAGTAAGGAAGCTGATGAATTCACACTGGCGAGAAAAGCTGCTAAGGAGATATGAGGTGCCCGTACCGCAAACCGACACAGGTGGGCGATGAGAGAATCATAAGACGGACGGGATAACCCTTGTTAAGGAACTCGGCAAAATGACCACGTAACTTCGGGAGAAGTGGTGCCATCAGCAATGATGGCCGCAGTGAAACGGCCCAAGCGACTGTTTATCAAAAACACAGGTTTCTGCGAAAGCGCAAGCTGACGTATAGGAGCTGACGCCTGCCCAGTGCTGGAAGGTCAAGGGGAAATGTTAGGAACATGAAAAACCAAAGCATAGAACTTAAGCCCCAGTGAACGGCGGCCGTAACTATAACGGTCCTAAGGTAGCGAAATTCCTTGTC
>JAILMD010000030.1 GCA_024692805.1 bacterium
GCATTGTTTATTTAAGGAGTTTTTATGACCTTTTTTTACGTTATTTTAGCGATTGTTGTTTTACTAATTTTAATAACCGTTCATGAATTCGGTCATTATATTTTTGGTAAGATTTTAGGATTTAAAATTGAAGAATTTTCAATTGGTTTTGGTAAGTCTATTTTCTCAAGAACTAGCAAAAAAACCGGCGAAAAATTTTCAATTAGAATTATTCCTCTTGGCGGTTATTGCGCCTTTTTAGGTGAAGATGAAGATAACCCAAGTAAAGAGGCTTTTAATAATCAAAAACCTTGGAAAAGGTTAATTGTTTGCCTTGGTGGCGTAACCTTTAACTTTTTATTTGGAATTATTATGAGCGTTGTTTTCTTGCTTTCAAGTGGTTATGCCGTTCCTAAAGTTGTCAAAATTGCTGAAACAAACCCATATTTTCAAGTTGGTGACGTAATTAAAAGCGTTAATGGCAAAAGCCTTGAAATTTATCGCCACATGAACGATTTAACGGCTAATTATGGCGAAGATGAAGAGTTTACAGTTACTTTAATAAGAAATGGTGAAACTTTAACTCAAACCGTTTCAAAGAAAAATTATAACGCTTATTACTATGTTGCTAATCTTAATTGGGTTGAAAATAACCTTTACGATATTGGCGGAAATAAAGTTACAGCCGCTGAGTTTGATGAATATATTTCATCATTTAGCGTAACAAAAGACGACGAAGGAAATTATCAATATCCTGACATTGCTGACAACTCATTTCAAAAGCGAAATGAAAATGGTGAGTTAGTTGGTTTATCTAAAGATGATTTGATTAAAAACGCTGGGGTTAGCATTTCAGCTGATGGCGTTAGTCTTGGCTTTGTTTATGGTAACTATGCCCAAAGTTATGGTTTCTTTGAGGCGCTAGGAAAAGCTTGGCCATTTGCTTTCTATGTTTGCGGATTAATCTTTAAAGCGCTAGCAGGAATTTTTACCGGTGCAACAACAATTCGTGATCTTGGCGGAACGGTTACAGCCGTAACTCAAATGGTTGAAATTTCAAAAATGGGATTTACTCAATTCTTAATGCTGTTCCCATTATTAAGCTTTAACCTAGCAATTTTTAATGTTTTGCCAATTCCGGCGCTTGATGGGGCAAGGGCAGTTTTCATTTTAATTGAAATGATAGCAAGAAAACCTGTTCCAAGAAAAATTGAAGCAATTATTCACACGGTTGGCTTGATTATATTGTTTGCGCTAGTTATTTTCCTTGATATTTATCATATATTCTTTTTGAAGTAGGCTAAAGATGACTTTAACAGAAGCAATTGAAAAACTAAATGAAAAAACAGAAAATGTTTATGAATTTATGATTGGCAACCAGGTTCATCATGGCGATATTTTAACCCTTGAAATAAGATATAAAGATGGAACAATTTTAGGCCAAGATAAAAGAAATGAATGCCTAATATTTTTGCTTGAAAACTTGCCAGCCGGCGTTGTTTATGATATTAAATTTGTAAAGAATTTTAAAACAAGCGAAGTTATCAAAAAATCAACAGAAGAAATTATTAAATCAAAATTTCCATCACTTATTTATGAAGTTGAAAGCGTTAGTGAAAACTTAGATGAAATAACGCTTAAAATTGATGAAGATGTTTTTGATTATGCTGAATCGCGTGGCGTTAAACAAACGCTTAGTAAGGAATTAACTGATCTTTATTTAAGCCCCGTTAACGTTAACCTGGTTAAAACTAATATCGAAATAAGTGAAGAAAACGAAGTCCCTGTTTTTGTTGAAGAAAAAGTTAACCACACTATTCCTGTTAGTGAGGTTGGCGCTTTTTGTGGTGACGTTATTGAATCTAAGCCAACTTATATTAAAGATTTAACTAACCCAAGACCTCAAGTTACTATTTGCGGAAAGATTAAATATATTAATTCCCGCGAACTTAAAAAGAAACAAAAAGAAGGCGAGCAAGAGCAAAAACCGGCTGAAAATGAGGAAGGTGAGCAAGAAAAAGATGCTTACGTTAAAAAGCTCTTTAAGTTTTCAGTTGAAGATTTTTCTGGCTCAATTAACTGCATTTATTTTTCAACAAAAACAACTATTGCTAATGCTGAAAAACTTGCTAGCGGAAGCGAAGTTGTTGTTTTTGGTGACCTTGTTATTGATGAATATTCTGGCGGATTAACTTTAAAAGCAAAGGCAATAAACCTCTGTGTTTTGCCAAAAGATTTTAAAGAAGAAATTAAGTTTAAAGACGAGCCTGAAAACTATACTTGGTGCTTCCCAGAGCCTTATGTTAGCAAAGAGCAAGTTGACTTATTTAGCGTTTTGTCTGGCTCAAATAGCCAAGTTAGCCCATTTCTTGCGAAAAATGACGTTGTTGTTTTTGACTTTGAAACAACCGGGTTAAGCGCAACAGACTGCAAAATTATTGAAATTGGTGCCGTTAAAGTTCACGAAGGCAAGATTGTTGAACAGTTTGAAACTTTTGTTAACCCAGAAGGCCATATTGATGACGACAGCACGCTCGTTCACGGAATAACCGATGAAATGGTTAAAGACGCGCCTAATTATAAAATGGCGCTTCAAGACTTTTATAAGTTTACTAGGGGAGCCTTTCTTTGCGCTTATAATATTGCCTTTGACTTTAGTTTCCTTGATTTATATGGACGAAAAGCGGGATTCAACTTTAATAACCCTCAAATTGATGCTTTAAAGGTTGCTAGTCATTTTGTTAAGGGCGTTAAAAACTATAAACTAAAAACGGTTGCGGATAAACTTGGTGTTGTTTTAGATAACGCCCATAGGGCAGTTTATGACACAATCGCAACCGCCGAAGTTTTAATTAAACTTGCTGATAACGTAAACGTTGACGGAACTTTCTAATAAGACGTTTGACAATAAATAATTTATAATGTTAAACTGATTTTGTAAGGAGGAGATTAATATGAGTAAATATTTTGGGGTTGAAGGCGATGATATTTATGGCTTTGGCGATGGTTATGTTAGCGAAAAGTTTAATTCATTTTTTAAACTTAATGGCAAAATAACTTTTGATCAAGCAAATAATATTTATAACGCAATGCGCAATTTAAGGTTAACAGGGCAAGAGTTAAACCCAACCCAGCCACTTCCTGTTTTACTTTATGCTTATAGTTATCAAGGTGAAGTTGGCCATGCTTATGCGCTTGCTAATAGATATCAAACATGGAAAGATTTTTCTAAATCATCAAGAGATCCTCGAAATATCTATTGTTTAACCAATAAAGAAATGGTTTTACACGCTCCTGAAATAAGAGATTATTTTAGTAAATGCGCTAAAAGATATGTTAAAAGTTATAAGCATATTGAAGACGTTCCTGAATCAGGTTTAAAATTAATAGGCCAATTCCTTGATGACGTTAACACTATTTATAACAATATTGGGCAAGACGAAGTAACTAACATTTTAAGTGAAAGTTATGATAAACAAAATGGAATAACAATTAAAAACATTTTAAACGGAATTAAAAGCTTTAAATTTGACGTTAAAAATAATGATGATGAACCAGCAAAATAAGGGGTCAACCCCCTTTTTATTTATTTTGTAATATAAATCTTGTAGTAACTTACTAGTGATGTTATAATGAATTTATAAAGGAGAAAAATTATGAATAGAGTTAAACCAACTAAAAAAACAGAGAATTACAAAATTAAAATTAAATTAGGATCATGTTTAGCAACTGATAGGTGCATATATCCTTACGACGAATATGGTTTTGATCAAGGTTATATTTGTTTTAAGAATACACAAAATGGCGAGCAAGCGGTTTTTCATAGAGAAGATCCAATTGATGCTTCATTTTTAAAATTCCAAGAGAAAAACATTTTAGATAAGATGAGAGAGATTAGATTAACAGGCCAAGAACTTAATCCTTACCAACCAGTTCCGTTTAAAATTTATCATTATGAAAACAAAAATGCAGATCATTATGAATATCATCTTGTTAAAGATTATAATACTTGGGGAAAAGTAGTAAAAGCATATCAACTTGAAAGTGTTTATTGTTTAACAAACAAAGAATTAGTTTTAAATGCTAAAGAAATTAAACAACGCTATAATGAAAAACTAGCTTATTACACGAATTATTGCTATTATCATCCAAGTGAAGATATGTGTCATTTACGTTATGTTTCTGAGCAGATTGTAAATGATGTTGATACTATTTTAAAAGCAATTGGTGATGATAAAATTAATGATATATTAAGCAATGGTTATGATGAACCAGCAAAATAAGGGGCAAAAGCCCTTTATTTTTTATTAATTTAATAATATTTTTTATAAACACTTGCCAAATGCCAATAATTAGTATATAATACTTTATGTATTGATGCTTAAGTTTATGGAGTGGCTCGGCCACTCCTAAATTTTTGAAAGGAGAGAAAATGAATAAAAAAGTTAGTGAAATTGTCCTTGATTCAATAACTAAACCAGTAACTAAACTTGGCTATGAAATCGTTGACGTAATCTATGAAAAGAAACCAACCGGAATGAATTTAACGGTAACGATTGATTGTAAGGCGGGAATAACTCTTGACGATTGCGAGAGAGTTCATCATTTAATTGACCCAATTTTAGATGAAGTTGACCCAACTAATGGTGCTAGTTACATTTTAAATGTTTCAAGCCCAGGGCTTGACAGGCCAATTAAAACTGATGCCGATTTAACGAGAAACATTGATGAGGTTGTTGAATGTAACGTTTTTGTTAAAGTTGAAAAACTTAAAACGCTAGTTGGAAGGCTTGTTAGCTTTAACGCCGAATCGGTAACGCTAGATTGTTCTGGTAAAGAAATTAACATTTTAAGATCAAACATTTCAAAACTAACGAAATTCATTGAGATATAAGGAGAAGATAATGGTAAACAAAGATTTTTTCATGGCTCTAGAAGAATTAGAGCAAACAAAAGGAATTAAAAAGGAATTTTTCATTGAAAAACTTGAGGCTGCGCTTGTTGCTGCTTACAAAAAGAATTTTGGCGAAGCAAAAGCCGTAACGGTTAAACTTAACCCAGAAAAAAACACAATTAAGATTATTGCTTATAAAACAGTTGTAGAACAGGTTGAAAATGAAGACACTGAAATTAGCCTTGAAGAAGCATTAAAGGTTAATCCTAAAATTAAGATTGGGGACACTCTTGATGAAGAAATAACTCCAAAAGATTTTGGAAGAATAGCAGCCGGAACCGCTAAACAAGTTATCGTTCAAAACCTTAGGGAATATGAGCGTGGGCTCGCATTTGGCGAACTTCAAGATAAAGTTAACACTCTTATTGGCGCAACAGTTAGAAGGGTTGATAATGACGTAGTTTATCTTGAACTTGCTGGAACAAGCATTGAAGGCGTTATGATGGCTAATGACCAAATCCCAACTGAAAAATATACTATTGGCGAAAAACTTAAAGTTTATATTAAGAAACTTAAAGAGGGAATTCACGGCGTTCAAGCCCTTGTTTCAAGATCAGTTCCTGGTTTTGTTAGAAAACTATTTGAAATTGAAGTTCCTGAAATTGCAAGCGGTGTTGTTGAAATTAAAAACCTAGTTCGTGAAGCCGGCGCTAGAACAAAGATCAGCATTGAAAGCCATGACCCAGAAGTTGACGCTCTTGGCGCTTGCGTTGGAAACCGTGGGGCAAGAGTTAACGCAATCGTTGCTAGCCTTGGCGGAGAAAAAGTTGATATTATCATTTATTCTGATGATCCATTTGAATATATTGCTCGTGCGCTTAGCCCAGCAAAAGTTATAAGCGTTGAAATTGATGAAGTTTTAAAAACAAGCAAAGTTGTTGTTCCTGATGATAAACTCAGCCTTGCTATTGGTAAAAACGGACAAAACGTTAGGCTTGCTGCAAAACTTACTGGCTGGAAGATTGACGTTAAAAGCGAGAAAACCGCTGCTGAAGGCGAAGCAAAAGAGCCAGAAGGCGTTGTTTCAACTGACGTTAGTGATGCTGACACACTCTTTGTTGACCTTGATGAATAAGGAGATTTATGGCTAAAGTAATACCACAGCGAACCTGCATTGTTTGCAGGCTAACTAAAGATAAAAAAGAGCTTACCAGATTTGTTTTAACCAAAGATGGTAATCTTACTATTGATAATTCACAAAAGTTAGAGGGGCGTGGCGCTTATGTTTGCGCTGATGGCGATTGTAAAGGCAAACTAATTAAAACTCACGCTTTAAATCGTGCTTTTAAAAAACAATTTAATGATGAATTAGTTATGAGGTTAATTGATGAATCAAAAAATTAAAGCATATATTGGTTTTGCCATCAAAGGCAAAAAAACAATAGTTGGCGTTGATAATATTGTCTTAAAAAACAAATCAAAGGTTATTATTATTTCGCCAGAATTAAGTGAAAATTCACTAAATAAATTAAAACAAAAAACCGAAACAAAAATAATTGTTTTAGATGGTTATTTGCCAGAGGGTGTTTTAGCGTTAGGAATAACTGATGATAGCCTTGCGAGCGAAATAATTAAACAAACTGAAAATTGTTAGGAGGATAAAGTTTGGAACAACCACAAAACAAATCTAATTTAGATCTATCAAACATTAAAAGCGTTCAAGAAGAAATTAAGGCTAATTCTTTAGGCGTTATAATTGCTAACCTTAAAAAGCTCAGAAGTAAAGCTGAGCTCGTTTTGGGTAAGCAAAAAGCAAAACTTCAAGCAAAAATTGATGAGATTAACGCTAAAGCAAAACTTGAAGAAGAAAAAGCAAAACAAGAAAAACAGCTTGCTAGCCAAGAAGCAAAAAAACAAGAACAAGCAAAACCAACCGGGCCTAAAGAGGCTAGGCCTTCTTCTGATGCAACAAAAACAAGATTCTTTGCTAGAGATAACGCTAACCCTAATGATTTTAAGAATAAGAGATTTAATCAATCAAGCGCTTATAAAGAGGGTGTTTCAAGCGGACAAAAGAAAAACCCTAATGGCGCTAAGTTTGGCCCTAATCAAAGGCCAATGGGCCCAAAAACAGGGCTTTCTAGAATAACTAAACCGGTTGAAACTTTTGATGCCTCTAAGTTAATTAAGAAAGACGTTAACCACGGCGCTAAGAAAAAAACCTTTGAAAAGGCTGATGATAAAAAGAGCATGAACAAAAAGGCTCTAATTAATAGGGGCTATATTGAAGACGTTAGCCTTGCTGATGAAGACTATGCTGGCGTTGGCGGAAAGAGAAAATCAAAGAAAACAAAAGAACAACAAACAATTGTTGCTCCTAAAGTTGACCATGCAGTTATAACAACTGAAAATTTAACTGTTAAACTTCTTGCTGAAAAAACAGGAAGACCGGTTACTGAAATAATGAGCAAATTCTTAATGCTTGGAATGATGGTTAATATTAACTCAAGCATTGATTTTGATAGCGCAGAGCTTATTGCTAGCGAACTTGGTGTAACTCTTGAAAGAAAACTTGAAAAATCTTTTGAAGAACAAGTTAAAGAAATCTATGACGCAGGCGAAGACGACTCTAATCTTGTTAAGCGCCCACCAGTTGTTACTGTTATGGGTCACGTTGACCATGGTAAAACAAGCCTTCTTGATGCAATTAGAAAAACCAATGTAACAAGTGGTGAAGCCGGCGGAATAACTCAACACATTGGCGCTTATATGATTGATGTTAATGGCGAGAAAATTACGTTTATTGATACTCCTGGTCACGCAGCATTTAGCGAAATGAGAAAGCGTGGTGCTAACTTAACTGACGTTGCAATCTTAGTAGTTGCGGCTGATGATGGGGTTATGCCTCAAACTATTGAAGCAATCAAATATATTAAAGAAGCAAAAGTTCCAATGATTGTTGCAATTAACAAGATTGATGTTCCAACCGCGAATATTGACAAAATTAAGCAACAATTAACTGAACATGATGTTGTTCCAGAAGAATGGGGCGGAGATGCCATTATGGTGCCAATTTCGGCGAAAACTGGCCAAAACCTTGATAAACTTCTTGAGATGATATTATTTGTTAGCGAATATCAAAATTTAAGGGCTAACCCTAATCGTAACGCAACCGGAACAATTATTGAGTCAAAACTTGATAAGGGAATGGGCGCTGTTGCAACAGTTTTAGTTAAAAACGGAACTTTAAAGGTTGGCGACTATTGCTTAGTTGGAACTAACTCAGGTAAAGTTAGGGCAATGACTGATGACAAAGGCAAACAAATTAAACAAGCCGGCCCAAGCGTTCCTGTTTCAATCTTAGGTTTAGGAAGTGTTCCTAATGCTGGTGACTCACTTTACGTTGTTGATGAAAAACTTGGTAAACAGGTAATTAGTGAGCGTGTTGAAAAAGAAAGAATGGGCTTAATTAAAAAGGCTGACACAAGCGTTGACGCGCTTATGGATAAAATAACTGAAAGCAACTTTAAAGATTATAACATTATTATTAAGGGTGACGTTGCTGGTTCAGTTGAAGCATTATCTCAAACGCTTGGCGCAATTGCAAACGAAGAAGTTAAAGTTAGATGCATTCACGGTGGCGTTGGCGCAATTAATGAAAATGATGTTATGCTTGCTCAAGCATCTAACGCAGTTATTATTGGCTTCAACGTTAAACCAGATTTTAAAGCAAAAATATTAGCCGAGAAATATAAGGTTAACGTTAAATTCTATAGAATAATTTATGAAGCAGTTGAATTTGTTACTGAAGCAATTGAAAAGTTAAAAACACCTAAGTTTAAAGAGGTTGTAACAGGTCACGCTGAAGTAAGACAATTGTTTAAGGCTAGTAAGGTTGGAATTATTGCCGGATCTCATATGCTTGATGGTAAACTTTCTAAAACAAATAAAGTTAGAATAACTAGAAACAATAAAGTTATTTATGACGGCGATATTAACTCAATTCAACGTGAGAAAAATGAGGTTAAAGAAGTTAATGCTGGATTTGATTTTGGTATAACTTTTGTAAACTTTATTGACGTTAACGTTGGAGATATTATTGAATCTTATGCATTAGAGCAAATTTAAGGAGAAAACAATGGCAAAACCTATTAGAATTGCAAAAATTAATGCAGAAATTGTTAGAACAATTTCAAAGATTTTAACTGAACTTAATGACCCAGAAATTGCTAATTCTCTTATAACTGTAACAAGAGCGAGCACGAGTGAAGACTTTTACCAAACTAAAGTTTATGTTAGCATTTATGGTGATGAAGCAAAAAAACAATCAGTTTTATCTTCTCTAGAAAAGGCTAAGGGAAAAGTTAGAAGGGAACTTGCTTTAGGAATTGATTTAAGAATTGTTCCAGAAATAATTTGGGTTTTAGATGACTCACTTGAAACGAGTGAAAGGATAAACAAAATTCTTGAAGATTTAAAGGGATAAAATATGCAAAATTCAATTTTTGATAAAATTAAAAATGCAAATAGCATAACCATTTTAACGCACGCCAAAACTGATGGCGACGCAGTTGGTTCTGCGCTTGCATTTTTTTATTACGCGAAAGAACAGGGCAAAGAGCCAACTATTTTAATTGACAGCGCTATTCCATCAAACCTACTTTGGCTTCCTGGGATTGAAAACATTAACGCAAAAAAGGTTAATGGTGGCGATCTTGCAATAACGGTTGATTGTGCAACAGCTGAAAGGTTAGGAAGAAATAAGTTTAAATTATCTTCATTTAAAGATACTATTTCAGTTGATCACCACCAAGACAATGATCGTTTTGCTAAATTAAATCTCGTTAAACCTGGCTATTCGTCAACAGCTGAATATATTTATGATCTTTTTGTTAAACATGACCAAGATATTTCGCCTGACGTTGCGAGAAATATATTAGTTGGAATTTTAACTGACACAGGCGGATTAAAATTTAATAGTGCAACACCTGACACATTTAGAAAGGTTGCAAGTCTTCTTGAAGTTGTTGATAAAAAGGTTGATTACTTTTCTTTGCCACTATTTCAAAGTTTGCCACATAAACTTTTTATGCTCAAAAAATATGCATATGATAATGTTAAATTTTATAACAATAATGAAGTTGCAATTTTTGAACTCAGCCACGAAGATTTATTAAGGCTTGGCGTTGACATAACTGATACTAAAATTATTTTAGATATTGCCCTAAGCCTTGATTCAACAAAACTTGTTGGTGCAATTTGCGAAGATGAAATTGGTGTTAACTATGTTTCATTAAGATCTAAGTGTGACATTGACGTTAGCAAAATTGCCACTAAATTTGGTGGGGGCGGTCACGTTCAGGCAAGCGGATGCAAAATAATTAGCGACTTTAAAAATGCAACAAAAATAATAACTGATGCTTTAGTTAAGGGGCTAAAATAATGTTAGGCTTTCTTTGCGTTAATAAGCCAAGGGGAATATCAAGCGCCAAAGTTGTTTCTCGCGTTAAATATTTAACTAAAGAAAAAGTTGGCCATTTAGGAACACTTGACCCACTCGCTGAAGGTCTGCTCGTTATAGCAATAGGGAAAGCAACGAGGCTTTTTGATTATTTTTTAAATAAAGATAAAATTTATTTAGCATCTTGCAAATTTGGCGAAGAAACTGACACCCTTGACCTTGGCGGAAAGGTTGTAAAAAACTGCAAAATTAAACCAACAAAAGAGAAAATATGTGAAATTATTGCAAAAATGGTTGGAAAATGCAAGCAAATCCCACCAATTTATTCTGCAAAGAATATTGATGGCAAGCGTGCTTATAGTTTAGCTAGAAGTGGTGAGGAGGTTAAACTTGAGCCAAAAGAAATTGAAATTTATTCGCTTGATTTAATTAATTATGATGGCGAAAATTTAACATTAAGAATTCATTGTTCTAGTGGAACTTATGTTAGGGCAATCTTTAGAGATATTGCTTACAGCTTAAATTCTTGTTCAACAACAACTATGATTAAGCGCGAAAAAGCTGGTTTATTTTCAATTTGTGATGCTGTTGATTTTGATAAACTTGATGAAAATTTAATTAAAAATAACTTAATCTCTGTTCAAGAAATATTTAATGATGAGGAAAAAATTGTTTTAAATAAAACGCAAATATTAAACCTTTTACAAGGAAAAACGGTAAAAATATCAAATGACAACATTAAAAATGCACTTTTTATAACTGATGATAATGTTGCTTATGGGCTAGGCAATGTTACTAATGGTGTTATAAAAATTACTGCATTTTTATATGAGGAGGAAAAATAAAATGGTTGATTTTGGGCCAGCTGGAAGGTGTGAGTTAATGGACGAACTTAAAATCGACATGATGAAAGTTCCACGTTATTTAAGTGAGGTTGGGTTAACTGCTTTTGAATATCCTTTAACTAGAGGAGTTAATCTTCCGCTTGAAACAGCAAAGAAGATTGGCGATGAATTTAAAAAATATAATATTAAGTTAAGCGTTCATGGACCATTCTATATTAACCTTGCTAATATTAGCGATGAAATGGCTGAGAAAAGTTTTTCTTATATTATTTCGTCATTAAAAATAATGGACGCTATGGGTGCTGATAGATTGGTTTTTCATCCTGGCGCATTAATGGGTCAAACAAGAGCGGAAGCTCAAAATTTAATTTTAAAAAGATTGAAACAACTTATTCCAATATTAAACGATCTTAATTTGCTTGAAGGAAAATATCTTTGTCCTGAAACAATGGGTAAACATGGTCAATGCGGAACGGTTAGTGAGGTTGCCCAAATGTGTGAAATTGATTGTCATATTATGCCAACAATTGACTTTGGCCATATTAATGCCTTTACGTTAGGTAAACTTGATAGTGTTGATGCTTTTTGTGATATCTTTAAAGAACTTGAAAATTCGCTTGGCGAGCGTGGTAAAACAATTCATTGTCATTTTTCACGAATTGAATATGGTGAAAAGGGTGAGTTAAAACATCTTAATTTTAATTCGCCAGAGAAGTTTGGGCCTGACTATAAATTGTTAAATAAAGCGCTTAAGAAGTGTAATATTGATGCTAGAATAATGTGTGAGTCAAGTGGAAATCAAACTATTGATTCACTTGAAATGAAAAAAGATTATGAAAGTTGTTAAATATAAAAATGCTATTTTATATAAAAAATACTTTTCAAATGAAAATTAGTGTGTTATACTTACTTAGTAAATTTAAGATTTTGGAGGAATTATGATTACTGCTGGCGATTTAAGAAAAGGCGTTACTTTCGAAATGGAGGGCAAGATTTATATAGTTGTTGATTTCTTGCATGTTAAACCAGGTAAGGGCGCTGCATTTGTTAGAACAAAATTAAAAAATATTGTAACTGGCCAAGTTATTGAAAAAACTTTTAACCCTGTTGAAAAATTTGAGAAAGCTCATATTGAAACAAAGGAAATGACTTATCTTTATAATGATGGTGACCTTTATTACTTTATGGATAACGAAACTTATGAACAAGTTCCATTAAACAAAGGTCAAGTTGAAGATGCGCTTCTTTATATTACTGAAAATATGATGGCAACAGTTAAGTTTTATAAAGGCGAAGCATTTAGCGTTGAGCCACCAAACTTTGTTGAGTTAACTATCGTTGAATGTGAACCAGGAATTCAGGGTGACACAAGCAAGGCTGGTAACAAACCTGCTAAACTTGAAACCGGTTTAACTCTTCAAGTTCCATTATTCGTTAATAATGGCGAAAGAATCAGAATTGATACTAGAACTGGAACATATATGAGCCGTGTTTAATTAAAAAATTTTATCTCCGCTTTGGCGGAGATTTTTTTTGCGAAAAATTAAGAAATTTAGGCTATTTTTTGAATTTGAATAACGTTTACTTTTGCTAAATAAACTTTTTAGGGGAAGTTATGAAAATTTTAAGCGAAAGAATATTAAGCGCCATTGAAAATAATTATAATCTTTCTAATGTTTATGAAATAAGGCTAAGAAGAGATTCTCCGGTTGTTATTAATTATGCTGGCAAGAATATGTTTTTAATTAATAATAACAGCCAAGTTATTGCTTCAACTGACGACATTAATTTTACGCTTAGCGTTGCAACAAAAAACAGCCTCTATGCTTATTCTGACCAAATTAAATCAGGTTTTATAACAATTGAAAATGGAATAAGAATAGGAATAGCGGGTGAGTGTGTTACTGGTGATGATGGAATAGTTAAAACAATAAAAAACGTAACTTCTTTAGCAATAAGAATTCCGCACGAAATTGACAATTGCGCCCACACTGCTCTTGCTTTTATCTTAAATGGTGGGATTAAAAGTACGCTCATTGTTGCTCCTCCTGGTGCGGGGAAAACAACTTTTTTAAGAGATATTGCACGCCATATTGCTGATAAAACGCCATATAACGTAACTATTGCTGATGAAAGAATGGAGATAGCATCAGTAAGTGGTGGAGTTGCAACTCTTTCTGTTGGCAAAACTAGCGACATTATCAGTAAAACAACCAAAGATTATGCGTTTAGTTATGGAATAAGATCGCTTGCTCCTGACGTTTTAATCTGTGATGAACTTGCTAGCGAAAAAGACGCTTTAAGTGCGCTAAAATGCAAGAGAAGTGGCGTTAAAATTATTGCAACAATTCACGGCTCAAGCCTTGACTCACTAAGAAACGAAAGTTGGAGCAATTATTTAATTAAAGAAAAATGTTTCGAAAGAATAATCGTTTTATCTAACAGAAACGGTCCAGGAACATATGAAGCAATTTATGATGAAAATTCAAATTTGATTTATTAGGTTTATGGAAATTGTTTGCGTTTTAATTGTTGTTTTTTCTGGGTTAAGTGGCGTTTTTATTGCCTCGCGATATCGTGAGCGAAAAGCCTTTTTTGCTTCGCTTTATAACTTTCTTAATTACATTAAGTCTAACATAAGTTTTTATAAAACTCGCCTTGAAATTTTAATAGATAATTATGATTGCGAAACTAAATTCAAAAACTTTTTGATTAACGTTAAAAATAATCTTTCTGGCCAAATTAAAAATAGTTTGCCAAGTTATTTAACAAATCAAGAAAAAGATGAATTTGTTAAGTTTGTTTCATCATTACAAAATTTTGACGTTAGTGAAACGATAAGGTCAATAGATTTTTATTTAAGTTTAGTTAAAAATAAAGTTAATCAAACAGGCGAAGAAGCAAGAATAAAAATTCCACTCATTGAAAAGTTAACATTAGGCGCAGGGCTAATTGTTGCAATAATTTTAATTTAGGGGGAGAAATGGGCATTGAAATAATCTTAAAAATTGCAGGCATTGGAATTTTAACAGCAGTTATAAGTCAAATTCTTAACCATAACGGAAAAAGTGAGATAGCAATGGTTGCAACGCTTGCTGGGTTAGTTATGGTTTTAGCGATGGTTGTTTCAATGATAGGGGATTTATTTTCTTCAATAAAAGCCATTTTTAGCTTGTGATGATAAAGATAGTTGGAATTAGTTTAATAACAATAGTTTTAACTTTAATTTTAAAACAATATAAACCTGAATTTGCGCTGATTTGCTCAGTTGCTGGCGGGCTAATAATTTTAGTTAGCATAATTGAGCCAGCAAAGGAGCTATTAGATAATTTAATCTCAATAAATTATTCAGGGTTTAACGCATCAGATTATCTAAAACCAGTTTTTAAAGTTGTTGCGATTGGCCTTTTAACCGAGTTTGGAGCAAGCCTTAGTGTTGATAGTGGGGTAAGTTATCTAGCAGCAAAAATTTATTTAGCAGGTAAAATCTCAATTCTTGTTACTATTATGCCAACTCTAGTTAAAGCGCTTAATCTTGTTTTGGGTTTATTATGAAAAAACGAATAATCATAATATTTGTTATAATCTTTGTTTCACTTTTCTTTTCAAGTGGGTCAGTTGCTTTTGCTGAAGGGGAATCTGTTGAAGAGGAGTTAAGCGAAAGCGTTAGCAGTGCACTTAGTGATTATGATTTTTCAGCGCTTGACCAGTTAACAATTGATTCGCCATATTTTGAAAATGGGTTTGGCGACTTTGTTTCAAAGCTAGTTAACGGCGAAATTAGTTTAACGCCACAAAACTTAATTAATTCAATAATTAACGTTGTTAGTGATAGCGTTAGAGATATGGCAAGGCCATTGATAGTTTTACTTGTTGTATTACTAATAATTACGATTTTTAGCGCTCTAATTCCGCAGAAAAGCGAGATAAAACGTCTTTTTAAAATTGTTTCAATAGGAATAAGCATAATCTTGGTTGCTGACCTAGTTAGAATTGTTATAACCTCAAACTTTAACCTTATAACGAGCCTAACTAGTCAGATGAAAGCCGTTTTTCCAATTTTAATTTCAATCGTTTCGGTTTTAGGGGGCGCGTCATCCGCTAGCGTTTTAAGCCCAAGCGTTGTTTTCTTAACTGAAATAATTTCTAATGTTTTTATTGGTGTTTTATTTCCTGTTTTTATGTTTTGCTTAATTTTAAACGTTAGTGATTCTTTTAGTGGCGAAAACAAGTTATCAAAATTCTATGATTTTTTAAAATCGTTGTTTGTTGCAATAATTAGTATTTTAGGCTCAGTTTTTATATTTATTTTAGGTACTCAAGGTCTTGTTAGCGCAATAACTGATAGCCTTTCAATTAAGGCAGCAAAATATACAATTAAAAACTATATTCCTTATTTAGGCGGATATATTAGTGACGGAATATCAACCATTAAAATAGCAAGCATATTAATCAAAAATGCAATTGGAATTGGGGCCGAAATCTTATTAGTTATTTCAGTTATTGGCCCAATAATTTCACTAGTTGTTTTAATGCTTTTATTTAAACTTTTAGCCGGAGTTTTACAAGTTTTTGAGGAAACAACAGTTGGCAATTTTATAACTAAAATTTCAACAACACTAAAAATGCTTTTAGCAATTGTTATTGGAATTAGTTTAATGTATTTATTTACAATTTTTGGAGTAATCAGCGTTTTAAATGTTATCTAATTTGAAAGGGGTGATTTCGTTAATTTGCGTTCTAAGTTTAATCAGCGCCACTGCTGAAGTTTTAATAAGCAAAGATGAAATCAAAAAGATGGTTTTAATTGGAATAAGAGTAACCATTATTTATATGATTTTGCTTTCAATTTCAAGCGTTATAAGGGGGATAACTTTATGATAAAACTAAAAGAGTTGTTATCAAAATTAAAGTTAAGTAAAAAAGCAATGTTTAGCCTTTGTGCTGTTTTGTTTTTAATAGTTATCGCTATTTTTGCAACGTCGTTTAAATCAACTAATAAAATAAGCGAGAAAACAAAAACCGAAACGGCGGTTTCTTCATATCAAACCTTTATTGAGGGAAGATTGGTTAACATAATCAGTTCAATTAAAGGGCTTGATAATGTTAAAGTTTACGTTTCAGTTGGCTCATCACCTGAAATTGTTTATGCAACAGATAAGTCAAGTGATTCGACAAAAAACGGCGAAACAATTGTTTTTTCTAAAAACTCAAGCCAAACAACCCCCGTCATAATAAGTGAGAAATACCCAGAAATTTTAGGAGTTTTAATCGTTTGTAAGGGGATAACCCAAAAATTGAATTTAGACCTAACTAACTCGCTTAGTTTAGTTCTAAACGTTCCTATTTCGTGCATACAAATATTAGAGGGGAAATAATATGAAAATTTTATTTATGAAGGAGGGGAAAGGGATGCTTACTAAAAAGAAAAAGTTTTTTATAATTTTAGGAATGGTTGTTTTATTGGTTGTTACCGGTTATCTTAATATTAGGTTAAACTCTTCAACAAACGTTGCTAGCACGCCAACTGTTTCAGCAGATTTCTTTGCAACTTATAGGCAAGACAGAAATTACACTCGTAATCTAGAACTTGAATATCTTGATGCAATTATAACTAGCACTGGTTCAACAGCAGATTATGTTTCAACTGCAACAAACAAAAAATTAGCATTAGTTGCTCAAATGGATAGGGAATTAATTTTAGAAGGTTTAATTTCAGCCGCTGGTTTTGATGATGCAATTGTTACTGGTTCAAGCGAAAGTTTAAATATTATCGTTAAATCTGATGGACTAACAAGCAATGACGTTGCTAAGATTTTAACGATTGTTGTTGATGAAACCAAAATTAGCCCAACAAATATAAAAATAAGTTCAATTGCCGGATAAAAAAACGCCCGCTTAAACGCGGACTTTTTTATTATTTGGAGCTGATGGCCGGACTTGAACCAGCGTTCTGATGTAATAAGCGAAGCGTTATTCCAGCAGGTAACGTAACAAATTTGCGTGAAAAAGAGAAAATAAAAAAATGGAGCTAACGGCGAGACTCGAACTCGCGACCTGCTGATTACGAATCAGCTGCTCTACCGACTGAGCCACGTTAGCATACCATTGGAGCAGGTGAGGGGAATCGGACCCCCGTAACTCGCTTGGGAAGCGAGCACTCTGCCATTGAGTTACACCTGCACGTTTTTCTTAAAACGTAAGTCAAATATATCATTATTTTGCTAAATTTGCAACAATTTTATGGAATTGTATTTAAAAAACCTTGTTTGAAATAGTTTGACTAAAATCAATATAGCTGCTAAGATGTAATTAATTATGTTTAGGAGTAGATAATGAGATTTGATGACATACAGGCTTTCTTTAACGAAAACAAAACTACAATTGTTGGAGCAAATGTTGAAGAAATTGAAAATGCTGAATTTAATATGTTAACTGCTTTAAAGTTTGGGGTTAAATATTCTGATGAAGATTTTGAAATACTTAAAGCATTTGAACAAAAAATAGTTGAGCTATATGATATTGCAAGTGGTAAGGGGTTGAAAGAAGAAACAATGATTCACCCAATGCAAGTTGAAAATGGTAAAGTTAAAATGTATGATGGTCAAATTTATCATAGATGTAATCCATCAATGCAAACTCTAAAAGGAATTTCTGTTGGTGGTGTTCTTGCTAGTGAATGGTTTGGTAAACGGGAAAGCGAAGGAGAAGGTTTTCTGTGTGCATTTGCAGCAAAAAGAATAACAACTGGCCAAGAAGTTAGAGATAATTTTGATAGAAATTGGAGAAGGCCAAAGAGAAATCAATGTTTTTTATATTTTGATGAAAAAAACCCTCTCATGCAAGCGCTTGAGAAAATCGATTATTTTGAGTACGAACATCAAAAATCAATTCTAACCAAAGAAGAGTTAGAGAAAAGATATTCACCAGGAATGATAAAATTGTTTGATCAATTAATTGAGCCAATGTCTTCTGCAGGCAAAAATTTTCATAGTGATAGCAGTAAAATGAGTTACGGTTGGCTTGCTATTCCTGGAGGAATTCCTTCTCAACTCATAAATGGAATACATCTTTCAACAGATTGTGAAATTATGCAAGGAACTGA
>JAILMD010000031.1 GCA_024692805.1 bacterium
AAGGTTAATTCCCTTAACGCCTCCTGAAATTCTGCCTTGTTCAGGAACATCACTCTTGCTTGCATTTAAAATCATACCCTGTTTTGTTACTATGCAAATATTAGTGTTATCTTTGTCATATTCAATGTTAACAACATAATCGCCGTCTTTCATCTTAATTGCTTGATAAGCAGATTTTAAAAGCGTATATTCGCTAATCTTTGTTTTCTTAATCATTCCGTCATGAGTTAAGAATAATAAATAGCCTTCTTTTACTGGATCAGTTAACTCCATAACAAAGATTGGAAGTTCTTTACTTGAAGCATCAGTAAGGTCACTTAGTTTTGCTCCCTTATCTTTCCATTTAGCATCAGGGATTTCGTTAACGAGAATTTTATAAGCGTTTCCAACGTCAGTAAAGATTAAAACTTGTTTATCTGTTGACGTTCTAACAAGCTCTGTAAACACTTCGTTTAAGTTGCTTCTTTCGCCAAATGTTTTAGTTGCATTAGCAAAATATTTAGCGCTCATTCTCTTAACAAAGCCATTTTTGCTTATTGAAACAATGGTTTCTTCAACAGGAACGCTTGTGTCACTAGCAGGAATATTAAACTCTTCAATTGTTTCAAGAATTTCAGTTCTTCTTGCGTCTTTATATTTTTTCTTAATTTCAAGCATTTCTTCTTTAACAATATCAAATTGCATCTTCTTGCTTGCTAAAACTTGAGTTAAATATTCAATTTTCTTTTTAAGTTCTGCTAATTCAGTTTCAAGTTTATAGATTTCAAGACTGGTAAGACGCGCAAGCCTAAGGTCAAGAATTGCTTGAGCCTGTTTCTCGCTAAGGTCAAACCTTATTCTAAGGTTGGCTTTAGCAACGCTAGTGTTTTCACTAGTTTTAATAATTTTAACAACTTCGTCAATGTTCCTAACTGCAATAAGCAAGCCCTCTAAAATATGTGCCCTATCTTTTGCTTCTTCAAGTTCAAACTTTGACCTTCTATAAATAACTAATCTTTGATAATCTGTGTAATATGCTAAAATGTCAAGAAGCCCCATTTGTTGTGGTCTTCCATCCGCAATAGCAACCATATTAATACCAAAAGAAACTTCAAGTTGAGTGTTTTTAAATAAGCAGTTTAAAATCTTAATAGGGTCATAATCTTTTTTTACCCTAATAACAGCGCGCATACCCTGCCTATCACTTTCATCCGCAATCTCGCTAATTCCAGCAAGTTCGTCTTTTTTAACATCTCTAAGTTCTAGAATTCTTTGAAGTAATGCTGATTTGTTAACTTGGTAAGGAAGTTCGTCAATTACAATATTTTTCTTATCATTATCGCCCGTTTCAATATGAACCTTTGCGCGTAAGATAACTTTTCCCTTACCCGTTTCATAAGCCTTATAAAGTTCATCACCAGCAATAAGATATCCGCCCGTTGGGAAATCTGGACCCTTAACCTTTTTCATCATTTCTTTTAAGGTTATGTTAGGGTTGTCAATATAGGCAATGGCTCCGTCAATTGCTTCGCCAAGATTATGAGTTGGAATATTAGTTGCAAGCCCAACGGCAATTCCGCTTGCGCCATTAACAAGTAAGTTTGGAAAACGGCAAGGCAAAGTTACAGGCTCTTTAAGACTATCATCAAAGTTAAGCGTCCAGGCAACTGTTTCCTTTTCAAGATCTCTTAAAATTTCAAGAGCAAGAGGCGCCATTCTAGCCTCAGTGTAACGCATAGCAGCGGCATCATCACCATCAACTGAACCAAAGTTACCATGGCCATCAACAAGGCAGGCTCTCATGTTAAAATTTTGAGCAAGCCTAACCATTGCATCATAAACACTAGTGTCACCATGAGGGTGATATTTACCTAAACACTCACCAACAATCCTTGCCGATTTTTTATGAGGTTTATCAGGAGTTATTCCAAGTTCATTTAGCGTAAAAAGAATTCGGCGTTGAACGGGTTTTAAACCATCTTCAACTCTTGGTAATGCTCTATCTAAGATAACATGCTCTGAATAAGGAAGCATGCTATCATGCATAACGTTTTCAATAGGCTTATAATAAAGGTCTTTGGCTAAAACAACCTCACCTTTATTTTTCTTTTTTGGTTTCTTTTCTTCGCCTTTTCCATTTGAAGTTTCTTCGTTACCGGTTTCTTCAATCTCTAAATCGTTGTCATCAAATTCGCTCATATTTTCTCCTATTTACCAGCAGCAGTTGGTTTAAAATTATCAACCTTATTAAAGTCAGCATTTTCAGTTATATAGGCCTTTCTTGCATCAATGTTATCGCCCATCAAAACTGTTATCATTTTTTCTGCTTCAGCAGCATCTTCAATTGAAACTCTAATAAGAGAACGTGCATCAGGGTTAAGCGTTGTGTCCCACAACTGATCGTTGCTCATTTCACCTAAACCTTTATATCTTTGAATTGAATACCCTTTACCAACTCTTTCAATAGCGGCATCAAGCTCATTATCGCTGTAAACATATTCTTCAACGTCTTTCTTATAAACTTTATAAAGCGGAGGCATTCCTATATAAACATGACCCTCAGTTATGAGTTCTCGCATATATCTATAGAAGAATGTTAAAAGAATTGCTCTAATATGGGCGCCATCTTGGTCAGCATCTGCTAAGATAATAACTTTATGATATTTAAGGTTAGCAAGGTTAAAATCTTCTCCAATTCCAGCGTTAAGCGCGGTTATAATAGTTCTAAACTCTTCGTTTTGAAGAACTTGGTCAATTCTTTTCTTTTCAACATTAAGAGGCTTTCCTCTTAATGGTAAAACTGCTTGGAAAAACCTATCTCTTGCCTGTTTTGCTGTTCCGCCGGCTGAGTTACCTTCAACTATAAACAACTCATTGTTTTCAACGTTTTTACCCGTGCAAGAAGCAAGTTTACCAACAAGTGGTGCACCGTCAAGAGCGTTTTTTTGCCTTGTTATTTCTTTTGCTTTTCTTGCGGCTTCCCTAACCTTTGCTGCCCCCTCGGCCTTAGATAAAATTTGGCTTAAAATCTTGCCTGTTTTATTAGAACTAAAATATTCAACCAAACCATCACTAATAACGCCTTCAACTGCGTTTTTCGCTTCAGGGTTTCCTAATTTTGTCTTTGTTTGGCCTTCAAACTGAACGTTTTTCATTTTAACAATTAAAACGGCAGTTAAACCTTCTTTAAAGTCATCACCAATATAGTTAGCGTCTTTATCTTTAAGCGCACCGGTTTTCCTTGCAAGGTCATTAAAAACTCTTGTTAAGGCACTGCGCAAACCAACTTCGTGAGTTCCGCCTTCGGTTGTTGGAATATTGTTAACATAACTAAAAACATTGTCAGTATAAGAATCGGTATGCTCAATTGCAACAGCAACTTTGATTCCGTTTCTTTCGCCTTCAATATAAATAGGCTTGTCATAAAGAACGGTTTTACTTTCATTCATAAACTTAACGAAGTCAACAATTCCGCCTTCATATTTAAAAGTAGAACATCTTTGGCTTTCATCAATATTTTTTCTGTTATCAATGAAAACAATTTCAACGCCTTTATTTAAAAAGGCTAATTCCCTAAGTTTTTTAAGAATTGTTTCATGTTCATATTCAACAGTTTCAAAAATTGTGTCATCAGCAAGATATGTTACCTTTGTTCCGCTTTTAATTGCCTTGCCAACTTCGGCTAAAGGGCTAACTGGAACGCCGCCATGAACTTTGCCATTTTTAGTTATTGTTTCAAAGCGCATTGAATATTTCTTTCCGCCCCTGCAAACTTCAACAACTAACCATTTTGAAAGCGCATTAACAACGCTCGCACCAACGCCATGAAGACCGCCTGAATAAGCATAGTTTTCATTATTAAACTTACCGCCGGCATGAAGTTTTGTATAAACAACCTCAACAGCACTAATTTTAAGCGTTGGGTGAATATCAACAGGAATTCCCCTTCCGTTATCTTCAACCGTTACTGAACCATCAGCATTTAAAGAAACAATAATTCTATCACAATAGCCGTTTGCGGCTTCGTCAATAGCGTTATCAACAAGTTCCCAAATAAGATGGTGAAGCCCTTTTGGGCCTGTTGTTCCAATATACATTCCTGGTCTTAATCTAACGGCATCAAGCCCTTCAAGAACTTGTATGTCTTTTGCATCATAACTTTTGTGTTCTGCCATAATAACCCCTTTTTCTTGGTTTATTATATCAAAATTAAAAATTTAAGGCAATTAAATTGCCCTATTTTTCTAGCAAAAATCAAGTTTTTTATTTTTTTGCATAAAATAAATTAGAGGGTTTTTATGAACACAATAGTTTTAACTGGTGGCGGAACGGCAGGTCACGTTACCCCAAATTTAAATATTATTCCTAAATTAAAAAATCATTTTGACAAGATTTATTATATTGGCTCTTGTGAAATTGAAGAAAAAATTATCAAACCAACGGGAATTCCATTTTATAAAATTAGCTCAACAAAACTCATTAGGGGCAAGTTTTTTGCAAACCTTTCTATTCCTTTTAAACTAAATAAAGCTATAAAAGAAGCTAAAGCAATTTTAAAAGAAATCAAACCTGATGTTGTTTTTTCAAAAGGCGGATTTGTTAGCGTTCCTGTTGTTTTTGCGGCTAATGCGCTTAATATTCCTATCGTTTGTCATGAAAGCGATCTTAGCCTGGGTTTAGCAAACAGAATTTGTGCTAAACGAGCAAAAACAGTTTGCACAACCTTCCCTATAACAAGTGAAAAAGGCGGAAATAAATTTGTTTGTTCTGGAAGCCCTGTTAATATTAATTTATTGAATGTTCCGGCCTCAAAAGCAAAAACTGAACTCAAAATTAAAACAGATTTGCCAATCTTGCTTGTTACCGGCGGAAGCCTAGGAAGCGCTGCAATTAATAATGCTATTTTTGAAGCGTTAAATGAATTAACAAAAAAGTATTATGTTATTCACGTAACCGGCAAAGGCAACACTAAAAATATAAACCAACCTAACTATTTACAGATTGAATATGCTAATAACCTTCCACTTTTAATTTGTGCTTCAAGCGTTGTTGTTTCAAGGGCAGGCTCAAACACAATTTTTGAACTAGCCTTAGCTCATAAACCAATGCTTTTAATTCCACTTCCTAAAGGAGCTAGCCGAGGCGACCAAGTTGAAAACGCTAATTATTTTAAAAGCAAGAATATTGCCAATGTTTTGCTCCAAGAAAACCTAAATAAAACCTCACTTATTAATGAAATTGACAAAACTTATGGTCAAAGAGAAGAATTAATTAAATCAATAAAAAAATTCAACCCCAAAAGTGGAGTTGATAAAATAGTTTATGAAATAATTAAAGCCGCGCGTTAGTCTTCGTTTTCTTCTTTAATATGAGTCATTCCTGTTACGCAACTAATTGGCAAAGCAAAAACCAAACCTCTTGCTCTTGAAAGATAGTCAACAGATTTATAAATTTCTTCAACAACCTTTAGGGCAATTTTAGTTTTAGTAACAATCATAACAACTTCATTTTCAGGCGTTATTTTAAGACCAAAAAAACTTCGTGAGCTTTCGCCAGCACCTGTTCCTGAAAGAACAACGGCTCCGCTTGCTCCCGCACTTTTTGCGCTTGCAATAACCTCAGTTGAATAACCCTTAGCAACTATTGCAACAACAAGTTTGTGATCTTCTTTTGAAAAAATACTTCCGCTCATAACTAACCTCCTAAACAAACAAGGCTTTTGCGCCCGTGTAACCATCAATGTCTATTAAAAATGCCTTCCCATTACCATCATTTTCAAGTTCAGCATCAATGCTGATTTTTTCTATTAGGCGTTCTGCATCTTCGCTTCTAACCGCAACCATAAAAACAACACTTGGCGTTCCTCCGCTAACCGCTTCAAACATTGTTAAGTGAGAAATTCCTGTTGCTGGAATAACGCTTAAAAGCCTTCCGTTATATTTGATAACGCCTTCTTTAACAATTTGCTCAAGTTTACTATTAACAATAAACATAGCAAACTTAAGCTCGTTAACTTCACTAAGGTCATATCGTTTTTGTTTTATTTTTTTCTGCATTATTTCCCCCTCTGTGCAATTAAACTTTGTTTTCTAAGTTTATCAAGGTTGCCATAAACATTCATACCGTAAGTAAGTTTTCTTGTTTTTCTTGAAAGCGCTGACTCCATTGCTTTAAGTTGAACTTTATAGATAAGACCTAAAACTTGAATAGTTATTATTGGCATAACAGCAATCAAACCAACAACTCCAAACCCTTGCCCTGAGCCAGAAAAACCTAACATCAAAGGCAACAAAAAGGCACTGCTTATTGGGCCTGTTGCAACACCACCAGAGTCAAAACCAATTCCAATAAAAGTTTGGTTGCTTAATATTACTAAAACTAAACTAATTAAGTAAAGAACTAAAATAACATAATTAAAGCTAACATTAAGGTAAATCATCAAAACAGAAATTATTGACGCTAAAACCATACTTAATGCAATACTTATTAAAACTGTTTTGCTCTTAATGTGTCCGCCGGTTATTTCTTCAACTTGTCTAGCCAAAATTCTAACTGCTGGCTCGCTAAATGTTACTGCAAAACCAAATATGCAAGTTACAATGATGCAAACAACAACAGGCACATTACTTAAAGCGCCGCCAAGCGAAACTGCCATATTACTTATTCCTAAGTTAATTCCAAATAAAAAGATATATAAGCCAATAAAAGCGATAAGAGAACCGAATAACAACTCTTTAACCTTTTGTTTTGGAAGTTTGACAAAAATAAGCTCATAAATAAAGAAGAATAAAATTAATGGCAAAATTGAAAGCAAACTTGTTTTCAAAACACTTAATGCTATTTCTAAAATAGTTTCGCTTGATGAATCAGTAACAATTGAAGCGCCTGTCTTATTAGCAATTAGTAGATAAACCATTATCGCAAAAAGCGGACCAAAACTTGCTATTCCAACCGAACCAAACTTTCCGCTTTCACTATTCTTTTGTGAAGATATTGAAACACCAAGAGCAAGCGCAATTAAAAATGGCGAAGTTATAATTCCTGTTGAAGCGCCACCAGCATCAAAAGAAATGCTAAGATAATCATTTCCCGTTATTATTCCAATAACAACTAGTAAAATGACAAGGCTAATCGCAACTGCCATAACAAGTTTTAATGAAATGTTAGCAACAATTCTAAATAGCGCAAAGCCAACCATTAACCCAACGCCAGCACCCATCAAGAAAACAAAAAGCGTTTTATTAATTCCTAAAACACTTTCAACCTGAATTCCAAGAATTGAAGCGTCAGGCTCAGCAACAGTTGCGAAAAAGCCAAATAAAATTCCAAAAATAACAAGAATAAAAAACTTGTTGGTTTTGTTTGAGCTGTTACCAACAATTTCGCCCATTTCAAGAATTGAGCCGTCAACTCCTAATAAAAAAATTGATTCACCAATTATGAGTAAAACAATGCTGGCTAAAAACATTAACAAGGTCAAACTTGAAAATGGAGCCACAAAAAAGTGAACCAATAAAGTAATTAAAACAAGAGGTAATATTGAAATACTAACTTCTTTTATTTTATTTAAAAATTTCATATTATCCTATAGTAAAAAAGCCTGCTGAGCCAATAATATCACTATCAATTTTTTTCTTCTTTTTATAACTTCCGCGCGTTTTTTTCTGCATTCCGCTGTTATCGCTAACCTTTTTTGCAGTTTTTGCAACAACGCTATAATCACTCTGGCCAGCAATATCATCTTCAAAGTCTGACATTGAAAAATCTTCTTCAGGCTCAGAAATTTTAACTTCAGCCTTTTTATTTTTTTCTTCTTCAACCCTTCTTAATTCTTGAGTTTTTCTAAGTAACCTATCAAATAAAGATTCTCTTTGCTCGCCAGACTCTCTGGTTTCTCTGCCCATATCTCTATCAAGAATAGTTTTATAGCCAGCTCTTGCGCCTAAATATTTTCTTGTTTGGCTTTCAACGCCACCAGGAACATTTTCAAGCTCACCATCATCGAAGTCATTATGCCTAGTAGCCTTGTTTTCAATTTCAGGTTCGTCAAAATTTTCATTTAAAATAGAATCATTAATTCTCGTTCGCCAATCTTTATAAAATTTCATGTCGGCAAGATTTTTTCCGATAATTCCACGCTTCTTTGAATCAGAAGAAATATTAAGTTCTTTTTTGGCCATAACCTGAGCATCTTTGCCTGAAACAACTGGTCGCGCTTCGTTTGCTCTTTCCTTTGCAACCATCTGTCGAAACTGAGCATTTTGCTGTTGAACAACCTGCTCATTATGGCTTTCGCTTACGGCCGAAAGATATGCTTTCCTTTTTATTTTATCCCCTATTTTGCCGAACATAATTTCCCCTTTGCAAAATAATCTAATGATATTATACCCTACATTTAATTTTATAGCAAATAAATTAAACCCATATAATTTTATCTTTTGGTAAATTTTACCAAAAATTGAACATTTGTTCTAATTTTATTGCAATCTCCTCCTCGTTTGTTTAAAATATAATTATGAACAATTTAGTTGCGGTTGGCATTTTAATTGCCCTAATAAATAACAAAAGGATATGTTCTAGAGATTTGGCGGATAAGTTTGAGGTTTCACAAAAAACAATCTCAAGATATGTTTTAAGTTTAATTAATTCCGGAATACCTATAACCTGTCACCAAGGCAAAAATGGCGGAATTGAAATTAGTGATGATTTTGTTTTAAATAAAAACTTTTTAACCGAGCAAGAAATTGCAAGGATTTTATCATTGATTAAAACCTGCGGAATTGAAAATGTTGATGCTTTAAGCAAAAGCGCTTCAACAAAATTACTGCAAACTTTAAACAATTCAAGCGTAAAACCTGAAAATAATTTAATAATTGACGATATTCCTTGGGGTGCGCAAGAAAATAACTTTAAAAAATATAAGGGATTAATTGACCTTTGTTCTCAGAATAATGTTATAAATTTTTCTTATGTTGCCTTAAACGGTAATCAAACCAAAAGGCGCGTTAACCCATATGCCATTGTTAAAAAAGATGGCGTTTGGTATCTTTATGGGTTTTGTGAAAATCGAAATGATTTTAGGCTCTTTAAATGTTCGAGAATATCAAACTTAGAAAAGCTTGATGAAAAATTTGAAAGAAAAAATATTGATTTACTTAACAAACCTTGGCTTAAAGGCGGAGTTTTTAACTCTAAAATAACACTAAGGTTACAAGTTAGTAAATCAATATTATCTGATGCGCCTGATTGGCTAGAAAATATTAAAATAATTAATTCTTTTGAAGATGAAGTTATCATTGAAGGCGAAGCCATCAACACATCAGGCCTAATAACAAAAATAATTAGTTATAGCTCAAAGATAATAGTTTTAAGCCCAAAAGAAATAGCTTCTGCCGTTTGTAACACTTGCAAAAGAATAATGTTAAACTACGTCAATTAAAGGATGTTTGTTATGAGGTCTTGATTAATTTTAACCTCATTAAAATAAGAAGTTTCAGCAATTTCAACTAGTTTTGAAACAAGATAGTTTATGTCGCCTATTTTATCACCCCAAAAATAATAAGCGAGCGAACCAGGAACGGTGTTAATTTCATTTAAATAAAGTTTTTTATGTGACTTATCATAAATAAAATCAATTCTTATAACCCCACTTAAATTCAAAAGATTAAAGGCCTCATAAGAATATTTTTTTATTAAGGAGGTAACTTTAGGGTTGATTGAAGAATGCTCTAATTTAATGCTTTCTGGCGCCTTTGTTTTTGTTGGCGCCTTTTTATTTGAGCCAATATATTTATCTTCAAATGTTAAAATTTCATGAACTTTTTTTGCTTCGCTAACTTCAGAAACAAGCGGATCATTTCCGCTAACCCCAATAACTGAGCAATTAAATTCGCTAAAATTTTCAATGGCCCTTTCAACTAAAAATTTATTGTCAAATTCAAGACTAAGGTTAATGGCGCTAACAACATCTTTAATTGTTTTGCAAACAGAAATACCAATGCTACTGCCCTGCCTTGCTGGCTTAACTATAACGGGAAATCTTAACTTTTTAATGGCGTCAAGAATTTTTGTTGGCGAGTTATCCCACTCATTTTTATAATAAAATAAACAATCAATAACAGGAATTTTTGCCGACTTTAAAACTAGTTTTGAAATAACTTTATCATAGCCAACCGCCTGACCACAAACATTTCCCGCGCTAACAGGAATTTTACAAAATTTAAGCAGCGCAACAAGACTTCCATCTTCGCCAACTCCGCCGTGAGTTGCTAAAATTGCGGCATCAATTTTAATGTTCTTTTTAAATATTTTTTGCTTATAAACTAAAAACGGCTGGCCAAATTTAAATTCCGCTGGTTTTAGTTTTTTGTTCTCTTTCGGATTTTTAAAATCGCCTGACTGACACTTTCCTTCAACGATAAACAATTCATTTTCTCTGCTTAAAAAAAGAGGAATTAAGTTAAACTCCTCTTTAGTAAACCCATTTAAAATTTGCATCGCTGAAATTATGCTAATCTCATGTTCGGCGCTTTGTCCGCCAAAAATTAGTGCAACGTTTTTCATAATCCCCCCAAAGCAATTTGCTTTAAGGCACTATGCGTAATTATCAGGCAAATCATTTTCAAACAAAACAACGTCTCCGGCTTTAGCAAAACTATTTAAAACGTCAACGGCTTGCTTCGTGCTGCCCGCCCTCAAAATGTGGCTTTGATCAAATTTAGCATAAATTAATCCGCTTGAAATGGCCTCATAATTTATTGAACCATTAATAATAACATAATCCGCAACCGCCGCCATATTTTTGCCTAACTCAAAGTTTGAATTAAATTGATCTTTTCCTAACTCAACAAGCCCTGGAGTTATAATAAATTTCTTGCCTTCAAAGTCTGATAAAACTTCAATTGCCGCATTAGCGCCTTCCTCACTTCCATTATATGCGTCATCAATAATAACAAGTGAATTATCGCTAGGAACAAGCGCAAGCCTGTGAGCAACCGGCGTAAGTTTGCTAATAGCGTGGCCAATTTCTTCAATAGTTAACCCAAGATAATCGGCAACCATTGCACAGAGCAAAATGTTTGAAACGTTATGTTTTCCTAAAAGAGCAGTTTTGCAACGAATATTCTTTTCGCCAATATTTAAAACAAACTCACTTCCGCTTGAAGTTGTTTTAAGCCCTGAAACTCTAACACGATCAGTTGTTGAAGTTAAATCAGAAAGCTCTTTTTTGCCTTCAATTAAGTTATATGCTTCCCTTGTTTTAGCGTTATCGCCATTAACAAACATAATTCCGTTTGCCTTAACACTTTCAGCAAGCTCTAACTTTGTTTTAACTAAGTTTTCTTGAGTTTTAAAAGTTCCAAGGTGTTGATTTCCAATTCCTGTTAAAACACCAATTGTTGGGTTAACAAGGTCACAAATTTCTTTAATATCACCAACAAATCTAGCGCCCATCTCGCAAACAAAAACTTGATGCTTGCTTAAAAGGTTTTCATCAATAGTTTTAGTTATTCCAAGCGTTGTGTTATAACTATAAGGCGAAGCGCAAACTTCATATTTTTCAGCAAGCATTGAAGCAAGAATGTTTTTAACGCTTGTTTTAGCATAACTTCCCGTTACGCCAATTTTGATTAAATTAGGAAACTCGTTTAACTTAGCTTTAGCAATTTTGCAATATCTTTTTGCCCTAAGCTTCTCAAAAGGATAAGTTATAAAGTAAGCAATTAAAATAAATATAGGAAGCAAAACAGGAGTTAACCCTATTGCACCATATTTAAAGTAAGGAATATAAATCGTCGTAAAATTAAGCAAGAATAATGTTGCAACGAAAATTAAAACAAATAAAACGCCAATTAACCTATTAATTCGCCTAGTATATCTTAGCGGAGTTTTCTTTGTTACTTGAAATTGGTTAACAACAAAAATCGTTACAAACAGAAAATAGAAAACTAGCCCGAGCCAAGTCATTATTTTATAAACAATAAAGTTTTCAAGCAAAACGTTAGTTATAAGAAGTGCCGCAGAGCTTAAGAAGGTTAAAATCAAAAGCCTTCCCCAATAGGCGCCCTTATCTTGCTTAATCCAAATAAAGTAACCTGAAATTCGGTAATTTGATAATTGCAAAACCTGCAAAAATTTATATCCCGCCATAACAAGCATAACAGCGTTAACAACTGAAATAATTATAACGAGCCAGAAAGTTAGCCACGATTCAAAGCCTAATGGAGCAGGCATATCAATTGGTTCTGCTAAAAGCAAATTAAACATATTTTTCCTCCATAAAACATCTTATGATTCTTATAAATTTTTGCGGATTGGTTAAATAACTAAAATGCCCCGCCTCTTTCTCAATTATTAATTCACTTGGCTTAATTATCTTTTTTAAAGTTTTTGCCATTTTAAGTGGAGTTTCTTTATCTTTTTCACCCCAATAAATCAAGGTTGGAACTCTTATCTTTGAAAAAGAATTAGTTAAATCTTCATTAACTATGTTAATAAAAGTTTTTCTAGCGGTTTGGTTAAGTTTAACATAATCTGGTGAGCCAAAAGAATCTAACTTTTCTTTTGAAATGATATGCATTTTTGCAAGTGTTTTACAAAACTTAAACCACCGTACTTTTATATAATACCATAAATTATGTTTTTTAGGCAAGCCTGCGCTATCAATTAAAACAATTTTTTTAACAAAACCAGGGTATTTTTCGTAAAATTTTGCTGTAACCCTTCCCCCAAATGAATGCGCTATTATTGTTATGTCTTTTGCGCCTAATAAGTCAAGTTCATTTTTAAGCTCATCGCTAAAATCGCTAACCCATAAAACCTTGCCAGAATTTATTGTTGAATTAAAGTCAACAACAACGCAAAAATATTTATCGCTTAACTCTTTTGCAAAGAAAGAAAAAGAAGAAAAGCCACCGCCCCAACCATGCAGAAAAACCAAACAGGGCAAATCTTTTCTTCCAAACGTTATCAGTTCCATAAAAACCTCAACCTAAAATTTTTCGCAAAACTAACGCGTTTGTTCCTCTCCCGTTTTCAAAATAATAATTTTTTCTTTCGTAAGATTTAACAAAGCCATTTTTAAGATAAAAACTGATTGCGGATTTATTGTTTTCACTAACCTCAAGAAAAATCGTTCTTATTTTTTTAGTAAGTAAAAATTTAGTAGCAAAATCTAAAAGGGACTGCCCAATTTTATTTCGCCTAAAATCTTTATCAACGGCTATTGAAATAATTTCGGCTTCATCACTTGCAAAACTAACTAAAATAAAGCCTATAATTTTTTTCTTATCTTCACAAACAAAATAGCAAAAATTATGGTTTTGATAAGAACTTAAAATGGTATTTTTTGTTTCAAGACCAATTGAGTCATGCTCAATAACATAAATATCATTTAAGTCAGTTTTTTTAGCCTTTCTTATTTCCATTTTTATTCCTTTCAATTTCTGCTTGGCTTAATCTTAAATAAAGTGGTTCAATAGTTTTAGCATCAACAAAATTTTTAGCATTAAATTTTTCTAAAACAACCTTTTCTCTATCAATTTTAACAATTTTTTGGTGAGTCAAACTTAGGTCTTCACAAACTAAAATTTCTCTCTTATTCTTTTCTTCAAACTCAGTTTTGTCTACACAATTTTGCGACTTTGTATCATCAACATAAACAAAATTTGAAAAACCTTTGACAGCCCTTTGTCCTTTATTATTGTATGCAATAGTTTCAAAACTCGTAAACGCAATTAGCGGAATTTTGCTAACAAAACTCATTGTTTTAGCAATAGTTAACCCAACCCTAATTCCTGTAAAACTTCCTGGGCCAATGCTAACAGCAATAGCGTCAAGGTCAGTTGTTTCAATTTTAGCGTCAGTTAAACAATCATTAATCATTTTAAGTGCTTCATCACTAACCTTGCTATCATTTTTTCTTTCAAAAATCTTATCACCAGAAATGAGCGAAACATAGTTTCCGTTAGAACAATCAATTATCAAAATCTTCATAAAAAATTATCTCCCTAACATTATCTCCGCGCTTTTTAATTTCAACCTTTTTGCTATTTTTAGGAAAAACATTTTGCGCCCTCTCTGGCCATTCAACAAGGCATATCCCATCGCCATAAAGATAATCTTGAATTCCTATTAAATCAAGTTCGCCCTCATCTTCAATTCTATATAAATCAAAATGATAAACGGGAATTTTTCCTTCATAAGTGTTAATAATCGTAAACGTTGGGCTAGTTACTGCGCTCTTTGAAAACGCCGAAACAAAACCCTTGCTAAAAACAGTTTTACCAGCGCCAAGATCACCAAACAGCAAAACAACGTCGCCCTTCTTGCAAGTTTTTGCAAAGTTTGCGGCAACTTTGTTTGTTTCTTTTTCACTTTTTGTTATTACATTTTTCACTATAAAACCCTGCTTGTTCCTATTCTTGTTGCGCCCATTCTTACTAAGTTATTAGCAATAACCTTGTTTGAAACGCCCCCAGACGCTTTGATCTCACATTTATTTTTAGCCGAACTTGCTATTATTTCAACGATTTCAGGAGTAACGCCACCTTGGCCAAACCCTGAATTTGTCATAATATAATCAACCTTACATTTAACTAAAACTTTTGTTATTCTTGCTATTTGCTCGCGGTCAAGAAAACTTGTTTCAATAACGGCTTTAACAACTTTTTTACGACTATTTCTAACAACTCTTGAAACTTCAGTTCTTATTGCCCTGTAATCTTCTTCTAAAATAAGGCCAGAAGAAATGCAAAAATCAACTTCATCAGCCCCATCACTAAAACACTTTTTTGCCGAAGCGATTTTAGCTGAACTTTGGCTCTCACCAAATGGAAAATCAACACACGCTATAACTTTAACCGCCCCATCTAACTTGCTTTTAATATAACTTGAAGCAAGTTTAACAAAACGCGGAAAAACAACAACACCAAGATATCTGTTTTTATAGGCAATGTTGCAAAAATTATAAACGTCTTTGCTTGTTGCCTTTGGGTTTAAAAGCGTTAACTCAACTTTACTGTTAAGGTCACCTAGGCCGTCAGTTATTAAATTGTTTTTCTTCCCAAACATAGTTTTATTATATAATTAAAGTTAGTTTATTGCAAGCGATTTTAAAATCTAAATTTTTGTCAATCATTAATTTATGGAAGAATCAAAACTAGCAAAAATTTTTAATTTTGTTTTTATTTTAGCAGGCTTATCACTAACTTTTTACGTTGTTTTAATAAGGCTAACTAAAAGCGTTTATTTCGCAATAATTCTAACAATTCTTGGGGTTATAATTAGTTTAACTGAGTTAATTCATTA
>JAILMD010000019.1 GCA_024692805.1 bacterium
ATTATTTGCGCTAACAGTATTAACTATTTCAGAAGATTTATTAGCCGTTAAATAACTAATTTCACCTGCTTCGGTTTCGTTTCCTGATGAATCAACCTTAACCTCAGTTATATAAGTTGGTTCATTTTTGTTTGAAACATAATCAAAGAAACCTCTTGCAACTAAAAGCTGGCCATTAGCCCCATAAGCCATGCTTGAAAAAGCAGCATCAGTATATCCAAATTGGCTAATTGTTTGGCCGCTAACAACAGGAACATATCTGCCGTTTGTGTTTTCATAACAAATTAAATATAATGCGCCCTCTAACTCTGTTTGCGCATTAGAAGGAGTATATAAAACCTCGCCAACTCCGTCATAATTAACAACAAATTCATATAAACGTGTTCCGGTTTTAGTTTCTTCGTCATAATTAAATTTATAATAATCAGTGCTTAGCCCACTATTTTCAAAGTCAATTAATGGGTTTTGGCTGTTAACGAAATAAAATTTCATATTTGATTCAACAGCAAAATCAATAAAGTCAGCCATTGCGTAATATTCTTCTTTTATTGCGTTTAAACCAACCATTGTTCCGCCATCAAAACGGCCCCAAGTTTTAGCCGCGTTTTTAATAGTGTAAACATTTTTTGTTAGCCCTGATGAAGCATTTGTTTGTGTTACATATGGAACTTCAGTTTTAATAACAGTTGCATCAAAGGTTTCAGAAAAATCATCAAACCTTCTTGGGAAAGACCACGTGTTATAAGCAATTTGAACTGCTGGGCTCGTTCCCGCTAAACCGTCAAGATGAAGCCCTGAAGAGTTTAAAAGATCAGAGTCAAGATCATTATCATTATCTCTTTCGCCGATTGAATTGTAAGAATCATCATTATACTTACTATTATAAACGCCGTAATTTTTTAATTTTCCCCAATCATCATCACTTGTTATTTCGGCTTCAGTCTTAATTAAACCAAGGTCAACTAAGTCTTGATAAAATAAAGTATTGAGGTTACTTGTTACAACGTTAACCTCTAAAACTTTCGTTAAGTAATAATAAACGCCATATTTTTCCCAATAATTGCTAGCCGTTGGGTTGCTAAATTTTGCGTAATAATAAGCATGCGCTCCATCTTCGCCAGGAATTGAATAAACATAGGCGAAAAGCATATTATCCCTTGTGTAATCGCTAGGATAAACGTAACCAAGCGTTCCGTCAATAGCGCCAAATTTAGTATCAGCATTAAGCGTATTATTCCCGCCAGCAACAATTCCTAAAAAGTAATCATTAGCGGCAGTGTTAGCGCTAAAGGTTTCATCATCTAGACCATTAGGATCGTCTAACCTAAACTTATAACCAAAGTTTTCGCCAATAGGGTAAATCGTGTAAGTTTTTATTCCGGTTGACGAATCTTCTTCTATAGTTTCATTATAAGCAAAAGTAAACTGGTAACTAGCCAAATTTCTTACGCCATCTTGGGCATATTCACGATATCTATTAGCGCTATAAGAACTTGCTGAGAAAATTTTTCCACCTAACGAAACTTGGGTTGCCGTTGGACTAATTGCGTTAATCAAACTAGCCAAAATTGCGTTACTAGCAAGCAATCCAAAAATTAAAATAAGCGGAATTAAAACAATCATAAAGATTGACTTAAGAGAAGCAACCAAAACTTGTTTTTTGCTTTTAAGCTCGCCATTAACTGCTGTTTGATAATCGCTTCTAACAATTGCAACAATGCTGAAGATGATTAAGAGAATTATGCTAACAATAACAATTCCTCTAAAAACCCTTCTAACAGTGTCACTAAGCAAAAATCTAAAAATTATATCGCTTTCACCTATCTCAGAAAGATTTGATGAAGCATCATTCCAGAAATCGATTCCAACAAGGCGTTGAATAAAATATTGCATTAAGTCACAAAGGTTTAAAGCAAATTTGACAATAAAATGAACCACTGTCATAATTTGGTTCCATAAAAAAGAAATGATTTGAGTCATGACTTTTAAAAAGCTTGTTTCAATACCAACTGCTTCATTTGACATTTCGCCAGTTACGGCATTTGCTAAAAAGTTAAAAACCTTTGCTCCCATATTATCCAATTCCTATTTTTTAGTGTTTGTTTTAAGGCACAAAAATATAGTCTAAAATTTACTTAAATATATATTAACATATAAAAAATTTTTCCCAAAACAAATTAAGCCATCTTTCGATATTTTTCCAAAAAAATTTTAAAAATTTTGGTAAAATTTTAGCTGCATTCAACTATCACATTTTTATCAAAGCAATATAAAGCCACAACGCCTCCCTAACATTTGTCTAGATAATAAAAACTTTTAAATTTGGATGCATAAGCAGGCTCAAAAAAATTCCAACGCAGGAGTTTACTTTTCGTAAATGACTGTGTTGGATTTTTTTTAGAAACGCACTTAGGCGCCAAATTTAAAAGTTTTTACAAAAGCAAAGAAAGGCTACAGAAAGTAGCCTTTAACTAAACTTGTTTTATGTTCTTTATAAATCGTCTGTTTTTTCTCTCTTTTAGAAATTGAAGAGCCCTGAAAATACGTCTGCACCAATAAGAACCCAAAGAACTGCAACCATAACACCGGCAACAACAGCACCAACTATAGCACCAACAAGCCTTTTCTTTGCTTCTTCACGTTTCTCACTGTCTTCCGCTTTAGAATAGTTAATACCTAAAATAACAACAAATGGAATTGCAATAATGAGAACAACACCAAGAAGAATTGGCATAACAATGCTAAAAACGTTTTTGAACGCTTGGTATGCTTCGGTAATAACTTCTCCGCCGTCAAGCAATAAATTCATTAAATTCATTCTGTTTTCCTCCTAAGAATATTACCCTAATCTTATCACAAAAATTTTTAACTTCAAAATGATTTTTAATACTTTTTTAAAAAAGTTTTCAAATTGTAAATTTAATTTTTAAATATTAAAAATTGCCTATTTTTTGTTTGCAAAAATTTCCTTAATTTGATAAACTTAATTTATATTAGGAGTTAGTTATGAATTTATTAAACTTTTTATTTAACATCTTCCTTCTTGATGGAGCCGAAACTCCTCAAGATAGCTCTGTAACCGGCCCGCTTTATAAGTTTATTGACCAAGTTGGCCCTTATGCTATTGGGGTTGTTGCTATGCTTTCTGTTATTTTAGTTATTATTTTTGGCGTTAGATATTCTAAAGCCGAAGAAACAAAAGAAAGGCAGGCCGCTCAAAAACAACTTATTAGTTTTGTTATTGGCGCCGTTGTTATTTTATTGCTTTTAGTTATTCTTTATGCAATAAGGCAGCCTCTTTCAGACTGGGCAAATAGCAATTAAAATTTTATTTTAGGAGTTTTGGATAATGGCAGAGGAAAAGGGAACGAAATTTTATAATGCGCTGATGTATGTTTTAATATGCCTTGTTTTAGGCTATATGATCAGCGTAACGCTCAGCATGGTTATTGAAGCTAAAGCTTTTGATTTAGCGCTTTTGCCTGAACATGTTTGGAGCAAATCAACTCAATTATGGTTTATGGTTATTGAAGGAATAGCCCTTGTTATTGGTCTTCTTAATTTTGTTCTTGGAAGCGGAAAAGATACCAAAATCAAAGGTAAAGATAACCTTGAAAATGAACATTTTATGACTGAAAAAGAACTTAATGAAAAGTTTAAGGCTATTGATTTTTATGACCTTCATAACATTTCAAGCCGTGGTCTTCCCTTCTATGCTAAATATAAAAATGGCCATTTAAAAGTTAGGCTTCTTCCTGAAGGCCATAACCTTATCGTTGGTGCAACCGGAACTGGTAAAACTGTTTCATTTATTGAGCCAACAATTCAAATTGTTAGTGAGTTTAAAAATAAACCTAGCATCTTTATTTTTGACCCTAAGGGCGAACTTTATAGCCACCATAGTTTAAAACTTAAAAACAGCGGATATGACGTTAAACTTCTTGATATGGTTGACCCATATAACTCAATTCAATGGAATCCGCTTGAATCAATTTATAAAAACTGGCAATCTCAACTTCACCTTGAAAGAACTATTCTTAAACATATCAACGACCCTCTTATGAAATATCCTAACATTAAAAAGATTGGTAGCATTGATCAAGGCGAATGGTATGAGTTTTCTAACAAAGCGTTTTCTAACCTTAAAGACGCTCTATTAGAAGTTGAAGTTGAAAAAGAAAAAATTAAAGATGAATGTCTTGAAGATCTTAAAGACGTTTGCCTTGCTATCTGCCCAACAACCAACGAAAAAGAACCTGGCTGGGAAGATGGTGCACGTGACTATTTTATGGCGATCTTAATTGCTATGCTTGAAGATAGCGAAGACCCTCGCCTTAACCTCACCCTTGATAAATTCAATTTTTATAATGCATATAAAATTGCAATGAACAAGGAAAATGATTTTGAATATATTAAGCAATATTTCAACGGACGAAGCCCAATGAGCAAAACAAGGCAATTAACCGTTCATATTACCCAATCTCAAGCCAAAACAACAAGAGATGGTTATATGAGCACACTTGCTAACAAACTTGCCCTATTTGCTGATAACGGTATTTGTTTACTAACCGCTAAAAACCAAATTGACTTTAGCCAATTTGATGAGCGCCCAACCGCTTTCTTTATCAAAGTTCCTGATGAAAGAGCAACAAGATATGGGCTTGCTTCAATTTGTATTTCTCAATCTTATAAAGAGCTCGTTAGAAAAGCAAGAGCCAATGAAAAAACAAACAGCGATAAAATGGCCCACTTAAAGCGCCCAATGTTTTATATTCTTGATGAATTTGCTAATATGCCAAAAATTGGCCAACTTGATAGAATGATAACAGTTGGTCGAAGCCGTTGGGTTTATTTAAATATGGCAATTCAAAGTTATTCTCAACTTGAAAGCGTTTACGGAAAAGAAACAAGCGAAATCGTCCGCGGACAATGTAAGTGTACCCTTTTCTATGGAACGCCTGACCTTAACACTCGTGAAGCATTTAGTAAAGAATTAGGAAACTATACTATCGAAGTTGATAGCAAATCAAGCGGCTCAAAGAGCAAAGATGGTAAAAATAGCACGGGCCCAAGCACTAACACTTCTCTTCAATCTCGCCCACTTATTTATCCTAGTGAGCTTGATAAAATACCTCTTGGCGAAGTTATTGCTAAGATCTTCCAATCTCACCCAGCAAAAAGCACCATTACTCCATCATTCCAAATTGCTGGAAAAATTTATAAATATGGTGAACTTGAAATGCCTTACATTTCTGGAAGAAGGCTTAACGAACAGGCTATTTTCTATGATATTAGAAAACGTAATAGCATTGTTATTGATGGAGCAACTGAAAACTAATTAAGGGAAATTTATGTTTAAAACAAAATTAAAATTAAGGGGATTATCACTTTTTATAGCAATATTATTTACGCTTCCACTATTTTTGGGTTTAGCGTTTAGTTTTTCATCAAAAAATGTTGTTTTTGCTGCTGATGAAGAACCTGTTGTTTATGACCCAATAACAGAAATATTTAGTTCAATTAAGATAACCCAAGCAGGCGTTACTGTTGATTCTAGTTATATTAAAGAAGAATCAATCAACCTTGCTAATATCGTTCAAAACTCTAGCGGAGTTCCAATTTATGATTACCAAAATGAGGATAACGGAATTAGGTATGAATCAGAGCAACAATCATCTTCTGGAACTAAAACACTTACTATTTGCAACGTTATTTATTTAAATGGTGCCGTTAGAATAACGCCTTATGAAACTGATGACGTTAACTTTTATTACCACACTCAACTTTATGACTATAACAACATAAATGATATTTTATTACCTAATACCGCCGAAGGCTATGGCAAAACATTTAACAGCACTCAATCAACCGAGTTAACACTGCCAACGCCTGGCTCAACAATTTACACTAAAATAACAATCAAAAAAACTAGCGGAGTTTATCACCTGTTTATTGTTCAAAACCCAAGTTTAAAATATGAAGGCGAAAACGAAATAATTAATTGGACAAACATTTCTGGCGGAAGTTCTAGCAAGATTTATAGCCCTGGCGAAAACCAGGTTTATACAGGATTTTTAACGCTAAAACTAACCTTCCCTAATAAACGTTTTAGCCCATTTAACGAAGTATATATTGAATTTTGGTTTAACGGCGAAGCCTATAAACTTTATATTAATAACGAATTAAACGAGAGTAGTGATGGTTATATTTATAACTATATCTCACCAACTGAATCGATTCCATTTGAGGGCTCTTATTCTGGCGGAACTTATACCTTAGTTTTCAACTATTCTGGTGAATATAAAGTTAGAATTTATGACAAAACTAGTTTTGTTAACTTCCCAACCGTTTATTCTGATAGTTATGCTAATTTTGTTGATTATAAAAACGCCAACTACCTTGAATATAACTTCTCAGTTGTTAACCCTAACAGAAATTACGGGTTCTATTTTACTGCAATTTCTAAAGAGAATTTAACAGACTTTGCTGGCAACGAATTAACAAAAACTAAGGAACAGCCTGACGTTACCTGTAACAAGTATATCGTTAGCAAAGAACTTCACACTGGCGATCCTAACTATGTTTCAAACCTTGAAAAACAAAGCGTTAATAATGACGTTGTTTTAAACTTCTATAATATTGATGCAACAAGAATTGAGCGTATTTATTATGATAAATATTCAATTGACGGAAGTAACATTATTGCACAAAATACTATGATTATGGAAACCAAAATTATTAGCGGAAACCGAATTGCGTTAATTCCTGATGAATATAATTATGACGGGAATAATGCTAAATTAACACTAACTGAAGAAGCAACATATTTTGTTTATATTGAATATGTTGAGTCTCAAGGAACAATTGACGAACAAGAATGCAAAGTTGTTAGAATTGCGTTTATGATTTTAAACGGAATTCGTCAAAGTTATCAGTTTAATAACGTTTATTACCCTTCAAGCCAAGACACAATCGCCGATAACGTTGTTAAAACGTATACCCTTAATCAAACTTATTCTTCATCTTATGAATCAATTCAAGGAACTTATGACTCAAACTTTAAGCTTATGATCGCTAAAAGCGTTCCTAGAATAACAGGCGTTACTAACAACGCTAATATTTCTGATAGCGTTTCTATTCACGTTCACGGCGTTGCAACGAGTGAAATGGGTCTTAAAATCGTTGTAACTAGAAATGGTGGCATTATTTTAAACACAACCGTTTATAATAATAAAGATGATGCTCTTGAATATATCATCAATTATGGTAACGCTGACCTTGGAAATTACACAGTTTCAATAACTGATGCAATGAACAACTCAACTTCTATCTCATTCGTTATTTCAAAGCCTCAAAATGCGGCTGGAATTATCCTTATTGCCGTTGGCTCTGTTATAGGCATCGCTGCGCTTGCATTCATAATCAAATCAAGAACTAAGGTTACCGTTAGATAACTTAACTTTAAAACAGGTTTTGACCTGTTTTTTTGTTGCTAAATTTTAAACAAATAGCCAAAATTTATACGCAAAAACGTTTTATTCTGGCTGAGCGTGTTGTTTATTAAACGCCTTTTA
>JAILMD010000021.1 GCA_024692805.1 bacterium
CTTATTTGATTATTATATATTTATTTTATCTATTTTTATATTTATTAGCAACTTTTTTTGACGCAATTATCTATTTTTATTAGGTTTTTTCAATAAAAAAGTGCGTTTTAGGTAAAAAATAAAGCCTATCTTACGATAGGCTAACAGTTAAATCCAAAGTGTAAATAATAAAACTATAAAAACAATTCCAACAAGCACTAAAATAGGAACGCCAAACTTCGCAAAAGCTTTATCAACTCCCCCGTTTGCTTCATCAACAGCTTTTTGATGAATTTTAATAGGAATGATTTCTAAGAAGATTGCAATAAAACCTAAAATGAATTGCGTTTTAAATAAAAATACAATTCCTATAATAAATCCTAAAAACAAAACAAGTGATAAAAGTGATAATAAAACGCTTTTAATGCTCATAACTAACTCCTTACTTTTGGTTATTTTTATTTTACTATAAATCAAATTATTATTCAAATGATTTTTAGTTAGTTTTTTTATTTAAAACTTTCTAAATTGACAAACCATATTGCTTGTGATATATTTTTGTTAATATGAGCTATCTTAATAAAACAAATGATATCTCGCCAAAAAACTCAAGCGCCGCAACCGGAAATAAATTTGACGGCAACCAGGTTTTTTGGGGAAATAATAAAATAACGCACGACTGCGAATATAAACCAAACAGCGCGCCAAACGAAAGTGCGCGAGTCAAAAAAACAAAGTCGCTAACAAATATGTTTAAAACTTTTGCAGTTATGTTTTCAGCAGTTTTGATGGGCTCGGCTGGTTTAGGGCTGATAACAACTTCAAGCGTTAATGTAACTTTTAATGATATTTATGCTTACGATAATTGCGTTAGTTATTATATAAGCCTTTCAAGTTATGAAGAAGGTTTAAGCGTTGTTTTATATAATGACTTTACAAATCGCGAAGAAAAGGTTGAGGAAAACAATATTGAAATTGAAGGCGTTTTTGAAAACCTTGCGCCGAATATGTATTACACCCTCGCGGTTAAAAAAGGGTCAAGCACGATTGCAAAAACTTCAATCTATTTAAAAGAATATGAGCGTGGTAAATATATTGACTATCAAGAAGAACAAACAAAACCAGATAAGACTGATGATTTAAATGAGCGCGAAAATTATATGAGCGACGACCCAACCTATGATCCAACTGAAAACGATAATCCTGACCAAGAGCCAATCATTGAAGACGAGCCTAACGAAGAACCAATTGAAGAAAATGATGACCCTAACCAATCATATAATTCAGATAAGCCAACATATGACGACCCAACAAATAATAATCAAAACGGAAATTCTAACGACCCAACTTATTTAGATGATAACGAAAATGGCAATCCAAATGAGCCATAAAGGAGATAAAAAATGAAACAAAAGAAAAACATTAATAAAGGAACAATTATAACATTATCAATTTTAACAGCTTTAACAATCGCCATTTATGTTTTAGCTGATTATATCTTTGGTGAGGCTTCAGTTTTTAACAGGGCAATCTCATCTAACACAATTTTAAACGGGCTATATAATAAAATCCCTTGCGTTTTAAAATCAATTCAAATTATAGCAATCAGCTGGTTATTAAGCGTTGGCATTAGGTCTTTGCTTAAAAAGATCTTAGCAAGAAACAATCGTGGCGCAACAATTGTTAAACTTGTTAATAGTTTTATTAAATATTTAATTGCTATTATCGCAATTATGTTAGTTTTAAATGCCTTTGGCGTTGACACTGCTACCCTTCTTGCAAGCGCCGGACTACTTAGCTTAGTTATCGGCCTTGGTGCCCAAAGTTTAATAAGCGATATTATTGCCGGAATCTTTATTGTTTTCGAAGGCGAATATCAAGTTGGTGATATCGTTATTATTGACGGCTGGCGTGGAACAGTTGATGAAATTGGAATCAGAACAACTAAGGTTATTGACTGGCAAGGAAACATAAAAATCATAAACAACAGCGCCGTTTCTTCAATTATTAACCAATCAAAAGAACTTTCAGTTACAACCTGTGTTGTTGGAATCGACTATCGTGAATCAATTCCTCAAGTTGAACTTTTAATTAAAAACAACCTTGAAAGAATTAAACAAGCAATTCCTGAAATTGTTGAAGGGCCTTATTATAAAGGCGTTGATAGCTTAGGCGAATCAAGCGTTAATCTCCTCTTTATTGCAACAGTTAAAGAAACAGATTATTATGTTGTTCAAAGAGCGTTAAATCGTGAAATTAAAATGTTATTTGATGAAAATAATGTTTGTATTCCATTCCCTCAAGTTACAATCAACGAACCTGGCGAAATTGGCAAAAAGGCAACAACTCAAGAAAATAAAAAGGCTCGTGAGTTTGCAAAACAACAAAGAACAGTTTCAAAAACAATGGAAGACACAAACCTTTAAAAAATAAAAACTATTCCCTATGGCTAAATTTATTGCCATAGGGATTTTTTTTGAATATAATAAGAAAGATTTTATGTTTACAACAAAATATATAATATCTCAAATAATCGCTCTTTTTGCTTATGCCTCAATAACTGCAACAATGTTTGTTAAAAGTAAAATCAAAATTTTACTTTTAAACATTACTTGCTCAATATTTTTCTTTTTTCACTATTTGTTATTAGGCGCAAGCGTTGGAATGTATATTAATGTAATAGGGACCGCAAGAGGACTCTGGTTTTATCTTGACGAAAGGTTTAATAGCAAACATTTATTTAATGCTTTAATCGTTTGCCTCGCCGCAACACTTGTTAGTTCAATTTACGCATTTAGTTCGTGGGTTGAATGTTTTGCTTTAATTGCTGGCGTTATTTTTACTTATAGCCTTTGGCAAAAAAATATTGGCTTTTATAGGTGGTCAATGTTAATTTGTAGTATTTTATGGGTTGTTTATAACATTCTTCACTACTCTATCGTTGCAACATTTGGCGAATCAATTCTAATCATTATTGAAATAGTATCAATTGTTAAATATTATAGAAAAGATAAAAGCGATTTAGCATCAACACCACAGATTACTGCCCCACTCCCTACCCAAGAAACAACAGAATAGAATAACTATTATGGCCCAACAACAACTATAACTCTTGCAAGAGTTGCCGCTTAATAATCAATAAAACAAAAATAGTTTAGCAAATCGCTAAACTATTTTTTTATAATTTTTTTTATTCGGAATTGTTTATACTTTATTATTCATTTTTTGTTTTAATTTTTTATTTATAACAACTTTGAAAAGTTCCATAACAACAATTATGCTTAAAGATGATGTCAGTAATATTGGCAATAAATAATTATTAATTGCGCCCATACCAAGGAAGTTTCTTATTGGCTCAACAATAACAAATACACATTGAAGAACAATTGATAAAATTATTGTTGAAACTAATATCCAGTTGTTTTTTAACGGAACCTTAAATAATGACAAATATTCATTTCTGCAGTTTATAACCTGTATGTCTTCAAAGAAAACCATTAGGGTAACAATTATTGCCCTTATAGAGGCTAAATTCATTGTTGTTTTACTTAAAATAAAATAAACAACAAAAACAGATATTCCTATGAAAATTCCAGATATAAGAATTTCAGATATTAGAAGTTTATTAAATATGTTCTCATTTGTTTTCTTAATTCTTTTATTAGAAATATGATCAATTGGTTTTTCAAATGCAAACGCATTACTCTGTATTCCATTAGTTATTAAATTTAGCCATAAGAATTGAACTGCTGTTAATGGGAACTGCAAACCAAAAATTATAGAAAAACAATATAAAATAATCTCACAAAAACCAGTTGAAAGTAATAAATAAATAACGTTTCTTATATTTCCATAAGCCATTCGCCCTTCATTTATCCCAGAAACTATACTAGAGAATTTATCATCTGTGATAATCATATCGCTGGCTTCTTTAGCAATGTCTGACCCGCTACCAACAGCGATGCCAATATTTGCTTGCTTTATTGCCAAAGTATCATTTATTCCATCACCGGTAACGGCAACAAATTCACCTTGACGTTTTAAAGATTCAACTATTGCAAGTTTTTGTAGTGGGGTAACTCTAGCACAAATTCTAATGCTTTTTATAAATAAATCAAAGGCTGCCTGCCCTCTTTTCATCATTTCATCTATTTGCTCGCCAGTAGTTACTTGTGATTTATCTTTAACAATATTTAAATCTTTACCAATACTATAAGCAGTGAGTGGGTGGTCGCCGGTTATCATATAAACTTTAACGCCCGATTCTTGGCAAGATTTAACTGCATCATACGTTTCTTCACGTGCGGGATCGATAAACGCTACTAGACCCAACATCGTCAAATCTTCAATTCCATTAATACTATCAGTAAGCGCTTTTTTCTGCTCGCCATAAGCAATTGCTATAACCCTATAACCATCGCCAGCAAGTTTTTCGTTTTGTAAAAGTATAAGCTTATTGTCTATTGGCTTTTTTCACCATCTTTTTGCATAAACCGGCAGTGTTCTATAACTGTTTCTGGTGACCCTTTTATGGTTACAAACCTTTTATCGTTTTGCAAATATTCTAGTGCAGAATATCTATTTTCAGACTCATAAGGAATTTTTGAAGCAACTTTTATATCATCAGTTTGAACTCCATTTTTAATGCCTAAAACTTTAAAAGCAATATCAATAGAATCCCCAATAAAACTATATTGTTCTTGTTGATATTTAACCTGCGCTTCATTGTTTAAAAACCCTAACGTTGCAATTAAATCTACTTGATTTTGTTGGTTAACATTTTTGCGACTTACTTCAACACTTCCAACAACACTATATCCTTCCCCTGTTACTCTAAGTTTAGAGTTGTCAGGCAAAACGATCATCTTTGCTGTTTGTTCGTTTACCGTTAGCGTTCCTGTTTTATCACTTGCAATAACGGTACAACTTCCAAGACTCTCAACAGAATTTAAGTTTTTAACAATAACATTTTTCTTTGCCATACGATTTGACGAAAGAGATAGTGAAATTGTTACCGCTGTTGACAAACCTTCCGGAATAGCGGACACGGTTAATGCAATAACCGAAAACATTATATCTGTTATGTGATAACCTTTAACATATAAAACGATTGATAAAAATAAAACTAAAACAGCAAAAAATAAACTTATTTGTTTAACAAATTTATTTATCCTTATAACAAGAGGCGATGGCGCTTCTTTCATATTAATTACTTTATTTGAGATTTTCCCAAATTCAGTATTAATACCCGTTTCAACAACAACACCTTTAGCCCTACCGCTTAATACAGCGGTTCCAGCATAAACCATATTCGTGCAGTCAATTATGTTAGAACAGGCTTTGCCCTTTTCACAATTCTTTTCTCTGCCTTCTGACTCACCTGATAAAATTGATTCATCAACTTTAAAATTTGTTGTTTCTATAAGCCTAATATCTGCTGGTATTTTATTTCCTGATTCAAGTAAAACAATATCGCCAACAACAAGATCTTCTGAGTTTAAAAGAATAATTTCTTTATTCCTAATAACTTCAATTTTAATATTTAATTGCTCTTGTAGTTTTTCAGAACTGCGTTGAGCAGTAAATTCTTGAATAAACCCCAAAACAACATTAATTATAATAACAGCCCCAATGAATATGACATTAGAATACTCGCCTATTGCTAAAGATAATCCTATTGCAATAAATAGAATAAGCATAATGGCGGATTTAAATTGATTAAAGATTAATTTTAAAACACTCGTCCTTTTCGCTTTTGGCAAAATATTTTTACCATATTCTTCTTGGCGTTTTTTTACTTCTTCATTTGTTAATCCGTCTTCTGTTGTGTTTAATGCGTAAAGAACTTCATTTGCGTCTTGTTCTGCCCACATATTATTATCCTCTTTACTTGATTATACTGATTCTAAAGTATTAAGGCAAATGATTAAATTCTTTCTCAATAAAAAATAGCCTTATAGGCTATTCTTCTTTTTTACTTAACGCTAGTTCGTTACCTATGCTGGCTTTTTGCGCTTCTCTTTCGGAATATTCTTTTATCTTATAAAACTCATCATGGAATGATGAATATTTAAAATCGCTTTGTCCGTTTTCAACAAACTTCTTTAAAACGCCTTCACAACAATCTGAAACAAACGCGCTATATTCTGACTGAGTGTTTCTTAAGCAAGCAATGCTATGGTCGTTTTTATCGCTTAATTTGCCCGTTATTAAAATAAAAGAATTGCCTTTTCTTACTGCAACAAAGTTATGTTCTTTAAGCGCATTGTTAGTATAAGCAATAGGTTTCATTGGGTCAAAATTATCAGTAAATTTTTCAGGATATTCGCCTTTAATATCACCTTGAACAGAAATTAATAATTTCTTCCAAGCACTTTCCCTATCAAAAAATGGAGTTGCATAAAAAGCAGTAACATTTTGTTTAATTGGAGCTCCTGGCGCATAACAAAAACATTGAACATCACTCATTAAATAATCTGCCATTTGTTTATTATCTTTAACTCTGTAAAGGAAATAATTGTTCATTGAGTCCATTATTTGATTGATAATAATGGCTCCGGCGCTATGGCCAACAAAAATCATTCGGCTTAAAAAGTTTTCCATTTCTGAAATTGAAGTGATTTTATCAAGCGCTGGGCGAATTGTTTTATCAAAAAAGTTATGTGCATTAAAAATTGCGCGTTGACTTAACGCTATTTCATTTCCTCTCTTTTCAGCAATCTCACCTTCATAACTAGCGGCAATAATATCAACTTCTTTTGCCCTATATGATTCTAAAGAACTTCCAACAAGTTTAATATAGCCATTAGCCTCACGAGTTGTCGTTGTTAGGTTTCCGCCAAAAATAAAGATAACAGGCTTATTTGTAAACTTATAAGAATCAATTTCTTCCCAGTTATATTTTAAGCCATCTTTACGTCTTCCATATTTAAAAGGTGTATAATCCATAGCCTTTCTCCTCTATTTATTATAGCATATTTGCAAAAATTTGTCTAGTAGAAGAAAATGTGGCATTATTTTGCGCTTTTTAAAGTTTAATAATTAATTTGATGGTTATTATTTCATTATGAAAGGTTTGCGCCTATATTTTAAAACGGTCAACTTAAACAAGTTCTTGCTATTCTGGCAAGTTCTTTTTTCAATTATTGCTCACCTTTCTCTTGCCAGCGTTATAATTCCTATTGCTAACATTATTTCAAGCGTTAGCGTTGCAAGTTATAACAATGCAAAAGGGCTTGTTTTAATTGGGCTGTTATTAGTTTTAATTTATGTTCTGTTTATGCTATCAAGCCAAATCATTTCAAATAAAATTCAATCAACCGCTTCAAACGCCCTTGAAACAAAACTTTTAGAAAAAGTTTTTAATTTGTCTCAAGGCTCATCAATGAAAATTGACAAGCAAAAACTTATAGAAGTTATTTCTTCAGATAATTCAATTATTTCAAGCTTTCCGCAAAAAATCGCTAATTTTTGCGGAATTTTTACAGAATTAGTTTTATTTTTAACAATTATCGGCTATTCAAATTTATCTTTGTTAGCCATTGTTATTTGCGTTACAATTTTTATTAGTCTAGTTAATTGGGGGCTTTCTTTAATAGAAAATCACTTTAATAACAAAAGTGAAGAACAGCGTTATCAAAAGAAAAAGTTAATTAGCGAAACAATTAATGGCGCAAATCTTTCAGCCTCATTAAACCTTACAGATTCACTATTTATAAAAAACCAAGAGCAAAACCAATTATTTTCGCACTCTGTTGCCAAAAATAACACCGTTTCATTGTTGAAAAAGCTAATAACTTACTTTATTTGGGCGCTTTTGTTCTCAATTATGATAATTTATATGGTAAATTTAGTAAAAACCGACTATTTAACTCTATCTTTGTTTGTTTTACTAATTCCTTACGTTTATAATGTTTTGAATAAGTCGCTAGAATGTTTTAATTTTTCAAGCGAAGTTAATAGTTTGGTTTCAGCCTGCAAGCGCGCTAATTATATTCTATCTTTAACTGGCCAAAGCGATCTTGTTTTTGGCGATAATAATAATGATTTACTTTATGGCGACTTATTGTTTTCTTCGGTTAGTTATAATTACCAATTTGCGAAAATTTCTAATATTAGCGCTCGTTTTGCGAAAAAATCACTAAATTGTTGCATTTTTAACAAAACTGAAACTAAAAACCTATTTATAAAATTGTTATCAAGAAAAATTAAACCGCTAACCGGAACA
>JAILMD010000033.1 GCA_024692805.1 bacterium
ACCTTAATGATGGTGATGAAGTTGTCTTCATTGGTCAAATTAGTAAAGATGCTAATATTATAGCGGTAACAGATAAGGCTTACGCAAAGCGCGTTAATATCGCCGAAGTTGATGAAACCGCAAGATACAGAAAGGGTGTTAAACTTTATGACTTAAAACCAAGCTCAACCGGAAGTAAGATTGTTGGTGCTTTTGTTGAAAGTGAAAATTGTGAAGTTGTTGTTTGTTCGGAAGAAGGCGAATATAATGCAATAAGCCAAAACTCAATCGTTGAAGATACTAGGGGAAGCAAGGGTAAGAAATTGAGCACTGAGAATTTAACGCTTGCTAACGCTTATCAAAGAAAACTAGAAGAAATTTAAATTTAGTATTGACACATTATTAATATTATTGTAAAATTCTATCAGTGAGGGGTTAGATATGTCAGAGTTTATTGATGATCATAATAAACAATTAGAAATCTATTTAAACTATCTTTATGTTAAACTTGAAGACGTTGAAGAAAATATGAAGAAAATTAACCCCAAAACTCAACCTGAGAGATATGCTATGTTTGAAGTTTTGAAAAGCAGGTTTGTTTCAAACATTATTGCTATTGAAGATGAACTCAAAGCAAGCAAAGAAGAAAGTGAAAAAAACAAATAATATTATAAGCAAACTATTATCAATAGTTTGCTTTTTTGTTTGACCCTTTTTTTAAATTTTGTTATACTTCTAATATAAGGGAAAGTATTAGTTGATGGATTTAAAACAAAACGGGAATTTAACTAATAATAACTCTGGCGCTGATGATAACGCTTATGTTTTTGTTCCTAAAAAGAAATATTCAATTAATAATTTCTTAAGTTCAATTAAGAAGCATAAAATGACTGAAAACCCTGAAGATGAAGAGTTTGATAACTTTTCTAATGGGGAAGATGAAGAAGTAATTAACGAAGAAAATGAAGAAAAAGTTGAACCTCAACAACAAGAAGATAGATCAGCTTATGCTAGGCAACTTTTTGAAGGTAAAGTTTGGACGTCTAAAAGAAAAACTAATGAAAATGAGCAACCCGAAGAAGTTGCTGAGCCTGTGGTTAACGAGCAAGTTGGCCAAGAGCCAGAAGTTGGCGAGCAAGTAAACGAAGAACTTGAAGAAGATGTTAATGATGAAGATTTAGATTCTTACCTTAATAAACTTGTTGCGCGCACAGAAGATGAAAACATACCTAAAGTTAATAGCAATCAAGATTTTGAAAATTACGATGAGCCTAGTGATAATTTAGAAAGTGCTGAAGAAAATGTTGAAAATGCTGAAAGCGCTGAGCTTGATGACGCTAAACTTGATGAAGAAATCGAGAAAGATGCTGAAATAATCGCTAATCTTGATACTTCTGAACCAGAACAACAACCAGAACAGCCAGAGCAACCAGCAGAACAAGAACAGGTTAGTGAAGTTGCTAATGAAGAAAATAAACAGCCTGAAGATGAAGCCGAACAAGTTGAACAAGCAAGCGAAGAAACTGGTGAAAAAGTTGATGAAGAAAACCAAGAAGGCCAAGAAGGCGAAGAAAAGAAACAAAGACGCAGCATATCAAAACTTGATTACTTCAAATATAGGTTTTTAAACACAAGTGCTGTTGGCGCTGAAGGAAAGCAACAGGTTGAAGAATTAGCCTCTCGTTATGGCGCTAAAAACAATCAAAACGCTGGAATAATAGCGAGTGAAAGTGGCGCAAGCGTTGAAGTTCATTATAATGCATCATTTGATAAAGGAGATGTTAACCTTGACTTCTCGAAAAAAGGCTCAGTTAAAGTTTATCACGATAATAAATATTTAAGCATTTTAGCAAGCATTTTAGCAATTCTTTATGCAATTGTTGGCGTTGTTGTTTACTTTGTTGTTGGGCCATTTACTCCTGAGGTTATTGTTGCTAAGTCGGCGCATTTTAATTATTATTTAAAGGCCGACAATTCAAATTTGATTATTCAAGAATATGGCAAAAAGTTAGACTTATCTGGGTTGTATATGATAGTTAATATGAGCAATGGGACAACAAAAACAAAAGCCATTGACTATTCAATGATAACTAGCATTTCAGATAATGTTAACGAAGATTTTATTATAACTAAACCCGGTCAAATTCAAATAACATTCTTCTATGAGATGCCTAGCAGTATAATAATTTATGCTTATGCCGTAACAAAAGATGATGTTAAGATTAAATATAAAGAACTTGATGCTAATAAATATCTTTGCTGGGCTGAAATAAATATTGATGTTAACAAAGATGGAAATGTTGATATTTCAAACAAAGCCTTTATTGACCTTGATGGTGAAACTAACACAAAAACTAGCGTTAAATATAAAGTTTATAGAACTGAATCAGGCGAGATGGTTGATTATACGTTTACCCCTGAATTAGTTAGTTAAATAAAAAAATTAAAACCGCTTTTAAGGCGGTTTTTTTGTTGCTAAAAATTCATAAACAAACAGATAAAAGCATAAAGTTTATTAAGAATTTAAACTTAACAAAAAACTCTAAAAAACGCAAAGAATAACACAAAAAACTGAAAAAGTTGCAATTTTTTTATATATTTAGGGTTAATTAATGGTTTAAAATTAAGGAGCAATCAGTTATGAAGATTAGTTGTTTTAGCTTAAAACCAATCAAAATTTTAACGGTTTTAGTTTTGGTTTG
>JAILMD010000035.1 GCA_024692805.1 bacterium
ATCAAGTTATATTGCCTGCTTATGATTTGTTAAATATTTATAATGATGAAGACGAAATTAAAGAAGCTATAGATAACGGTTTAAAAGTAAGACTCGGTAATTATAGTATTAATTTTATGGAATTAGAAGTTGTTGGGATAACAAGTTTTGATGACCCAATATTTAACTTTAATACTTATAACAAAATACATAATGAATTATTGAGAGGCTATTGCTTTATTATTACAAATCTAAATCAGGGGGATAACTCTGAATTTGTTAAATATTGTGAAACGGAGCATGATGGAGTTTATTTCAATGTTATAAATAACGCGACTGCTATTCTAGACTCTTTCGGTTCAACAGTTAAATCTGTTACACAATATGTATTGTATGTTGCAATTGGGTTTGCTGTTTTTGCCGCCGTGTTTATGATGAATTATTTCTCAACATCAATTTCTTATAAGAAGCGTGAAATAGGAATATTAAGAGCGCTTGGAGCAAGAGGAAAAGATGTTTTTGGAATATTCTTTAATGAAGGCTTAATTATAGCAGGAATCAATTTTATCATATCAAGCATTTTAACGATAGTGTTATGTTTTGTTATTAATAATGCAACAGTATCAGGGCTTGGTGTTTCTATAGTTTTACTTAATGCCGGGATAAAACAAATATTATTAATATTGGCAATAAGCGTCTTTTCTGCATTTATATCAAGCCTTATTCCTGTTAATAAGATATCGCGTAAAAAGCCAATTGATGCTATTAATAATAGATAATTTAATTTTTAAATGGGCTAAAATCATTAGCCCATTTTCATTTCTTAATAGAAAAATGATAAAATATGTCATTATAACCTTTTCAAAAAACAAAACATATGATATATTAAAAATAAGGAGAGGAGATTATGGAAAATCAAGAACAAAAAGAAGTAAGAATTTCAAGCAGTTTACTCAATCTTTTATTTGCGATTGTTGCTTTAGGCTTGATTGTTCTTTGCAAGATTCTCTTTGGATTTGGAGTTGCTAGCAGTGTTCTTTATGGAATCATGAGCATATTAATTTATTGCTTACCATTTGTTGGAATGCTTCTTAGCTATTTTAGCAACAAAAAGTTAACTTTTGAATTCTGGGCAAATCTTGCAGTTCTAGCATTTGCAATCTGGCAATTCTAAAAAAAAGTAAGGCGCAAGCCTTATTTTTTTACTGCTAAATTTTAAAAGTGTGGTAATTGAAGTGTTTTTATTACTTATATTTTGAAAAATAATAAAAATGCTGCGTTTTGAATAAAAATTAGCGTAAAAAGTTAAAAATTTTTTAAAATTTTAAGAAAAATATAAAAAAATTAGTAAAAGGTATTGCAAAATTTTTAAATATGGATTAAAATATAAGTGTTAAATAAGGAGATTAAATATGAAAATTTTTGCCATAGTTTTAATCATTTTAGGTATCATCGCAGTTGTTGGCTTCTCAATTGCTTTCTTTACTGAAATCTTTAAAACTAATAAAGAAGTAAAAGAAGAACAACCAGAAAATGTTTCTAATGAAGAAGTAAAAGAAGAACAACAAGAAGATAACAATGCTGTTCAAGACGAATTTGATCTTGATTCAATGCTTGCAAGACTTGAAGCAAACGCAATTGCAAACAATCAAGAAGCTGCTGAAGAAGAAGTTGAACAACCAAAAGAAGAAGTTGTTGAAGAAGCAGAACAACCAAAAGAAGAAGTTGTTGAAGAAGTTAAAGAGGAAGAAAAACCTCAAGAAGTTGAAGAAGTTGAAGAAGTTAAAGAAGAAGCAGAAGTAACTGATGCTAAAGAAGAAAAAACTGGTTCAACAAAAGTTATTGTTGTAACTGAAAAAACTGAAGAAGTTATCAATAATAACGCTCAACCTGAAGAAGTTAAAGAGCAAGAAGTTGTTGACCTTTCAACAAGACTTGCTAGTGTTAAAGAAGCTCAAGAAAAAGTTGATGCTGATTTAACTAAAGCTAGCCGTGACGTTAACAGATATGAAAGAACTGAAAGAAGAATGGCTAGAAACCAAAAACTTCTTGATAAGAAAGCTGACGACTTAACTAAATTAAACCTTGTTTTATATAGCGTTACTGATATTAAAAACATTGACCAAGAAAAGAAACAAAAACAAGAAGAATTAACTGTTCATATTAATGAATTAAAATCTAGCATAAGAGATGCTGAAAATTATCTTGAAACTAACAAAGAAAAATACGAAAACAGCAAAAAGATGCAAGCATTCTTCGAAGGCGAGAAAGCAAGACTTGACGCTGACGAGCAAGAAATCTTAACTCTTATGGGCAAAAACAAAAAAGATAGCGACGAAGAATAATTTACAAACCCGCAATTAGCGGGTTTTTTGTTGCAAAAAATTAAAAAACAAAATAAAAATTTGACTTATTCTTTTATGTTGGTTAATATTAATATAGTAACTAATAATAGGAGAGTTATTATGAATAAGAAAACTTTTAAGGATATTGATGTAAAAAATAAAAAAGTTTTAGTTAGAGCAGATTTTAATGTTCCTCTTGATGAAATGGGAAACATTGTTGATGATACAAGAATTAAGGCGAGTTTGCCAACAATTCTATACTTAATAAAACATGGGGCAAAGGTTATTCTTTGTTCTCACCTTGGAAGACCAGATGGAATGGTTAACCCAAAACTTTCTCTTGAGCCTGTTAGCAAAAGGCTTAGCGAACTTTTAGGTCAAGAAGTTTTAATGGCGAGCGACGTTATTGGCGATAGCGCAAAGGAGTTAAGCGCTAACTTAAAACCTGGCCAAGTTATGCTTCTTGAAAACGTAAGATTTCATAAAGAGGAAGAAGAAAACGATTCAAGGTTTGCAGGCGAGCTTGCTAGCCTTGCTGAAATTTATGTTAATGACGCTTTTGGAACAGCTCACAGGGCTCATGCTTCAACGGCAGGGGTTGCTTGTTATCTTCCTGCAGTTGCTGGATTTTTAATGAGCAGCGAGATTGTTGCTTTATCTAAGGTTATGGATAACCCAGCAAGACCATTTGTTGTCATATTAGGCGGAGCAAAGATTAGTGATAAAATTGGAATTATAGGGAAATTGCTTTTAAAGGCGAACACTATTTTAATTGGTGGGGCAATGGCAAACACTTTCCTCGCAGCAAAAGGTGGCAAACTAGGGCTTTCTAGATATGAGAAAGATAAAATTGCTGTTGCTAATAAAATTTTAGACGAAGCAGATAAGAAAAACGTTAAAATTGTTATTCCTAAAGATGTTGTTGTTGCCAAAGAGTTTGCGCCAAATAGCAAAACAAAATGTGTTAATGCGCTTTCAATTCCTGATGGGTATCAAGCGCTTGATATTGGTCCTAAAACATTAAAGGCATTTAAGAAAGAAATTATGAACGCTCAAACTATTGTTTGGAATGGTCCTATGGGCGTTTATGAGTTTGCTAAGTTTAAAAAGGGAACAATGAAAATTGCTAAATATGTTGCTAAAAGTAAAGCCGTTAGCGTTGTTGGTGGCGGCGATAGCGTTTCAAGCGTTAATGAAAGCGGATATGCTGATAAGATTAACCATATATCAACGGGTGGCGGGGCAACGCTTAAGTTCTTAGAAGGGGCAAATATGCCTGGAATTGAAATGCTTTTAGATAAGGAAGATTAATATGGGAAAATTAGTTGTTGCGAACTGGAAAATGAATAAAACAATAGGCGAAGCGGAAGAGTTTTGCTCTCATTTTAATAAAAAGGCAGATAACTATATTATCTGCTGTTCAGCAACGCTAATTAAGTCTGTTTTTGACTGTTTAAAGAATAGTAATAATATTGGTGCCCAAAATATTTGCGCATATGAAGAAGGGGCTTATACGGGCGAAATTAGCGCTAAAATGGTTAAAGATGCAGGCGCTAACGTTACAATTCTTGGCCACAGCGAAAGGCGTCATATTTTTAATGAAACAAATGACGATTTAAGAAAGAAATTAGATATCGCAAATAAATATGGTTTGCAAGTTATTTTCTGTGTTGGTGAAACGCTTGAAGAACACGATAACATTGAAAGTGTTTTAGTTAACCAGCTAAAAATTTTAACAAAAGAAGATTTAGGTAACCTTATCATTGCTTATGAGCCTGTTTGGGCAATAGGAACAGGGAAGGTTGCAACAGAAGAAGATATTTTAGTTGCACACAAAATTGTTAAAGAGTATGTTAAACGTAACCTTGGTAGCAACATTAAGGTTTTATATGGTGGAAGCGTTAAGCCTGAAAATGCAGCTGAAATTTTAAGATTAAACTGTGTTGATGGCGTTTTAGTTGGTGGGGCAAGCCTTGATCCTGTTAAGTTTGAGTCACTAATTAAAACTGCAAATGAGGTGTTATGACAGACAATAAGTTAGTAACATTAATAATTATGGACGGCGTTGGAATGCCCAAACTACCTAACGTTAGCGCCGTAACAGAAGAAACAACCCCAAATTTACAAAAACTTGCAAAAGATTACCCTTGTGGGACTCTTGAAGCGAGCGAGTTGGCGGTTGGGCTTCCTGTTGGCCAAACGGGGACTAGTGAAGTTGGCCATCAAACGATGGGCTCAGGAAGGGTAACATATCAATCAATCGTTAGAATAAATAGGGAGATTGAAAGCGGTTCTTTTGAGAAGAATGCTGCAATTAATAAAGCCATTGAAAACTGTAAGAAAAACAATAAAGCAATGCATTTAATGGGTATTGTCAGCGATGGCGGAATTCATAGCCATATCAATCATTTAATTGAACTCATTAGAATTTGTGCTGAAAACAAGCTAGATAAGGTTTATGTTCACTTTATTGCTGACGGACGTGATACCCCTCCAAAGTCTGCGCTTATATATGTTAAACAACTTAAAGAGGCAATTAAAAAATATAAAACAGGTGAGATAAGCGATGTTTGCGGAAGATTCTATGCTCTTGACAGAGATAAAAACTGGGACAGGGTTAAACTTTATTATGACGCATTAACTCGCGGAATTGCTAAAACGGCAAAAAGCGTTGAGGAAGGTGTTAACGCTAGTTATGATGCTGGCGAAAAAGATGAGTTTATTAAACCGATTATTATAACTAAAAATGGAAAATATGAAGGCAAAATCTGCGAAGGCGATAGCCTAATTATGTTTAATTTTAGAACTGATAGGGCTAGGCAAACCGCACGTGTTTTCAGCAACGACAATGACTTTGATTGGACTACTAAGTTAAACCTAACGCTTGTGACATTAACTAATTATGATGAAAATTTAGGCGGCGTTATTGTTGCTTATGATCAAGAAAAACCAAAAAACATATTAGGCGAAGTTTTAGCTAATAGAGGTTATAGCCAATTAAGAATTGCTGAAACAGAAAAATATGCTCATGTTACTTTCTTCTTTAACTCGGGTAAAAATGAGCCCTTTAAAGATGAAAGCCGAATTTTAATTAACAGTGAAAAGGTTGCAACTTATGATTTATTGCCCGAGATGAGTGCTGAAAAAATCGCAAAAGAAGCAATTAAAGGCGTAAATTCTCATAAATTTAATGTAATTGTTCTTAATTTTGCAAATGGCGATATGGTTGGGCATAGCGGTAATTTCGAGGCAACAAAAACTGCTGTTAAGTTTGTTGATAAAAAAGTTAGCGAAGTTGTTAACGCTGTTATAAAGGCTGGTGGGGTTGCGATAGTTACTGCTGACCACGGAAATAGTGACTATATGGTTTATCCTGATGGAACGCCAAATAAATCGCATTCATTAGCGCTTGTTCCTATTATTATTGTTGGAGAAAAATTTAAGGGAAAATCAAAGAAAATTTCAGGAACTCTTGCAGATATAGCACCAACTATGTTAAAATTATTAGGAGAGAAAATTCCAAAAGAAATGACGGGGAAACTGTTAATTTAGGAGAGGGTTATGAATTTCTTACTTTCTAATTTGAGATTTTTACTAGAACAAACAGAAAAAGAGCAAAACCTAACAGTTCTTTATCTTGGCATATTTTTATTTTTGATGGCAATATTAGTTGTTGACATTTTTGGTTTAAAAATGTTTGCAGCAAATAAAACCATTAACAAGATTATTTTGGTTATTGTTTTGATTGCTTTTGTTAGCTTTATTGTTGCTTATTTTGTGATGGTTAAATAGTTAAAAATACTTGAATTGTTTTACTTACTATGTTATACTACTATTTGCCTAGGGAGAGATTTATGGAAATTTTAAATTTATTACTTGCTGATGAGAATAAAGAAGTTAGCGCATTTGCTAAAAATGTTGTTCCTGTTTTAAAGATCGTTATAGCGTGTGTTATTGCGCTATGTGCTATTTTTATGATTATTGCTGTTGTTAGCCAAAAAGGTGAAAGCAATGGAATTACCGGAGTAACAGGCAACGCTGATACTTTCTATAACAGAAACAAAGGCGCTTCATTACAAGGCAAAATTAAAAAGCTTACTGCTATTGATGCTGCTGTTTTGTTAGTTTTATGTATTGCATTTCTTATTCTTAATATTATTTACGGCGGTTTTTAGAGATTTAAAGATTAAGGGCTTCGGCCCTTATTTTTTTGTATTTTTTTATAATTTTTGAGCATGCTAAAGAAAGGAGGGATTTTTATGATTATTGCAAACATAATTGCGTTGTCTATTGCAATTATTGGCTGTCTTAACTGGTTTTTAGTTGGTGTTTTTAGCTGGAACCTAGTTACATGGATCTTTGGCGTTGGATTGTTTACAAGAATTATTTATGCAATAGTTGGTATTGCTGGAATTTGGCTACTCATTCAACTTTTATTTAAAAGAACAAGGCTTTTTGCATCTCAAGACAGAAGAAATCAATAGACTTAAAACGACCTAAAATTAGGTCGTTTTTATTTTGCATAAGAATAAAAATGTGATAAACTTTCTTTACGAGGATATTATGGAAAGAGAAAAGCAAGAAGAAAAGTTTATCTGGAGAATTGAAGACATTTATCCTTCATTAGAAGCCTTTGTTAATGATTGTGACAGATTAAAGCTAAAACTAAGAAAACTTGAGGGATTTAAAGGAAAACTTAACAACCCTAACACGATTTTAAATTATCTTAATCTTGAAGAAGAAATGGAGCGCAGCCTTGAAAAGATAATTGTTTTTTCACATATGAAAAAAAGCACTTGTGGGGCTGAGGCGGAATGCGCTAAAATAACCGATCTTGCGCAAGATGTTTCAGTTAAGGCTGGAATAGCAACAAGTTTTGCTGGAGATGAAATTTCAAAACTTGCTAATGACCAATTAAGGTCAATGGCCAAAGACCCGGCATTTGCAAACTTTAAGAAAAGCCTTGAATTATTAATTAGAAACAAACCTCATATTAGGGAAGAAAGCATTGAGAAACTAGTTTCTCATACTGGTTCATTTTCTGATTTTGAATCAATTTTTCAATCATTAAGCGATATTGAAATGCCAATAGCAGATATTGTTTTAAAAAATGGAAAACATTTAACATTAAACAATTCAAATTATTCTAAATTCTTGCATAGCCCCGATAGGTTTGTTAGAGAGCAAGCCTATAACAAGCTTTATGATGCATATAGGAAACTAAACTTAACTTATTCAGGAATTTATCTTAACGCTTGTAGAGAGTCAAACTTTATAACCCAAACATATAACTTTAAAACCACTTTTGAAAGACATTGTTTTTATGATGAGGCAGACGTTAATATTGTTAGCGTTTTGTTAAAGAGCGTTAAAAAGGCGTTGCCACTTCTTCAAAGGATGCAGAAGATTCGTAAGAAAGCATTAAAGATTGATGACTATTCGCTTTATGATATTTTTGCTCCTTTAACAAACTCTAAATTACCAAAATATTATTACACTAAGGCCGAGAAAACAATTAAAGATTCGCTCAAAGTTATGGGAGAAGATTATATAACTTTGATTAACCACGCCCTTCACGATAGGTGGGTTGACCTTTATCCAGCGAAAAATAAAGACAGCAGTTGTTATTGTATTTCTTGCTATGATGTTCATCCTTTTGTTTTGACTAACTATAACAACACTGCCGAAGCAGTCAGCACGCTTTCTCACGAATTGGGTCACGCTATGCAAAGTTATTTAGCAGGGCTTAGCCAACCGTTCGGAACATTTGAGTGTTCTAGGCTTACTTGCGAGATAGCAAGCACGGTTAACGAAATTTTAACTAAGAAATATATTATTGATTCAACAACCGACCCTGATGAAAAGATTGCGGCTATTGATAGTTTGCTTGGCGATTTTTATGGGGCAATTTATAAGCAGAGTTTATATACTGAGTTTGAAATGTTTGTTTTCTCACGAATTGAAAGTGGGGAAAGCGTAACCTTTGAAGATTTAAATAAAAAATATTATGAATTATTAAAAGAATATTTTGGAAATAGTGTTCAAATCAGTGAGTTAAGTGGGTTTGAGTGGAGTAGAATTCCTCACTTTTATTCACCATTTTATGTTTATAAATATGTTGTTGGCTTTTCTAGCGCTATTAATATTTGCAGCAATCTTCTTTCTGGAGAGAAAGCTTATAAAGATAATTACCTTGAATTTTTAAAGTCAGGAAGCTCAAAATCACCAAAAGAACTTTTAAAACTTGCTGGAATTGACCTTCTTGACGAGAAACTTTATGATAACGCACTTCAACTTTATTCACTTTATATTGACGAATTAGAAGCCTTATTAAAGGAGAAAAAGTAATGTTTGTTTTAGTTATAGGACCAAGTGGATGTGGTAAAAATACAATTATTGAAGCCATTTTAACAAAATTTAATGGCAAAATTGCAGTTTTACCAAGCTTTACAACTAGAAACATAAGGCCAGGCGAAGTTGAAGGAAAGTTTTATTGCTTTATTTCTTTTGATGAGTTTTTAAAGCGAATTGATAACAAAGAGTTTATTGAATATGAAAAGGTTCATGCGAACGGAAACTATTATGGCGTGAGTAAAGTTAAATATGATGAGTATTCGAAGATTTACCCAATGTTAATTAAAGACGTTGATGTTCACGGCGTTGCTAACATTAAAAAGCAAGGATATGACACTCTTACAATTTATATTGACGTTCCTTATGACGAGCTTAAACAAAGACTCAAAACAAGGGGAGAATCCGACGAAGAAATTGAGTTAAGACTAAAAAGAAAAGAACATGAAGATAGTTTTAAACCAAGTTGTGACTATATTGTTGAAAATATTGATTTAAACAAGGCAATAGGCGAAGTTGAAAACATAATAAAAGCTGAAATGGCTAAAAGAAAAATAGGTTTTTAAAACAATATTTAAGGGAAAAATTAAGTATGTGGTTTAAGAAAAAACAACAAACCGAACTTAAAGTTAATAAGAAAGTTAGGCTTGGGCTTGCGCTGGGTGGTGGAGGCGCCAGAGGCGTTGGTCACATTGGCGTTTTAAAAGCATTTAGCGAACTTGGAATTGATGTTGACTATGTTTGTGGAACAAGCGCAGGCGCAATTGTTGGTGCGCTTTATAGCTCCGGGCTAACGTGGTATGATATTGAAAAAACTGCAAAATCGTTAAAGAAAGGCGACATAAAGAAGAAAAATATGTTTTTTATGCCAACCTCAACGGAAAAATTAGAAGAAACAGTGCTTTCAATTTTTGGTAAAGACTTAATGTTTAGTGAGCTTAAAAAACCGTTTTGTGCCGTTTCAGTTAACCTTAAAGATGGAAGTGAAGTTATTATAGATAACGGCAGCGTTGCTAAAGCAGTTTGTGCTAGCAGTGCTGTTCCCGGAGTTTTTAAACCGGTTGTTTATAGAGATATGCACCTTGTTGATGGTGGGCTTGCTAATAATGTTCCTGCTGATGTTGCAAGGAAGATGGGCGCTAACGTTGTTATCGCAATTGATGTTAATAAAAACAGAGGCCAAGGGACTGAGTCACTTAAAGTTATGAACGTTTTGTCATCAACACTTGGCGTTATAATGCAAAAGAATATAGAAACAAAGTTACAATTTGCCGATTTAGTTATAACCCCAGACTTATCCGATTTTTCATCAAGCAAATTAGGTGATGTTAGTAAGATGATTGAGCGTGGATATGACGCCGTTATGGAAAATAAAGAAGCAATTTTTAATTTGTTAAATAAAAGACCAAAGAGGAAGAAAATAATATGGCTAATAAACAGCAAGCGAAAAGAAAAGTTTTAATAATTAAACTAGCGCTAATCTTAATTTTGGGTGTTGTTTGTTTTGGATCAATTCTTTTTAGTGATCCAATCGAAAGAGCACTTAAAATTGGGGAATATACCCATAGCGCTTCTGCTGACCTTGAAGTTGTCAGCACTTGTGGGCTAAAAATTCATTATATAAACGTTGGGCAGGCTGATGCAACTCTTGTTGAATTGCCTGATAACACAAAGTTGTTAATTGATGCTGGCAAAAGCCCAAAGGAAAACACAGATAAACTTTTATCATATCTTCAAAATGACTGCAATATTTCAGTTATTGATTATTTGATTTTAACTCACTGCGATGAAGACCACGCTGGTGGGATGGCAGCTGTTTTAGATGCTTTTGAAGTTAAAAATATTTATAGGCCATTTCAAATTGCTTGTAAAAGCGGAGTTCCAATTGAAGAGGAAGATTTAGGCTATTATTCTACAACGTCTAAACAATGTTCAACTAATTGTTATGTTAACTTTATCAAAAAAACTTATAGTGAAACTTATCTTGATAAAACAACTAACACTGTTACTAGCGCTAGAGTTTATTTAACTAGCGAAGATTTAATTGAGGGGCTAAGCGATATTGCTTCAACTAACCCTGAAGTTGATTTCACCTTTGAATTTTATGCTCCGCTTAAAACTAGCGAAACAACACTTGTTACGGTTTCAGATAAAACACAGGGCAGACCTGTTAAAGCATATTTAGATAACAATAACAACGCTAGCCCAATAATGATGCTAACTTATAAAACTAACACTTTTGTTTTTACTGGTGACGCTGAAAAAGAAGTTGAGGCTGATTTCTTATCAAAATATAAAACTAATTCAAGCGTTATTAACAAACTTAACAATATGGTTGTTTATAAAGCGGGGCACCACGGCTCAAATACTAGTTCAACAGCTGAGTTTTTACAGCTTATTAACCCAACTTACACGATTTGCAGTTGTGACTATAATGTTTATAAGGCTCACCCAGGTGATAAGTTCTTAGAAAGGTGGGAGGCACAAGTTAGTTCTCAAGGAACTAACAGAGTTCAAGAAACACCATTTAGAACTGACGTTGACGGAACAATTATTTTCGGAGTTAATGACCAAACGGGCGAATTAGTTTATTGTTCAGGAGTTGAAGCGCAAGGCTTTGTTTTAAGGTGGAGTTATATAGCGTCAGCAACTTTTGTTGTTTTAGCGGTTATAATTATTTCAGTTAAAATTCATAAGAACAATGTTTTATTAACGGCTAGAAGTTTAGCTAAGTCAACCAAGAAAGCGCAATCTGTTAGAAATAGAATGAGATAAAATTTGTCAATATTTTAAGCAAAAATATTTTTTAAAAAATTTTTCAAAAACTATTGAAAAAGTAAAAAAGGTGTGATAATATATGCAAAAACCAACAAGGAGGGTAGATCGTTATGGATCAACAAAACTCAAGTTGGATAAAACAAACCTATGCAATAAGTGTTCATGACCTTATCAATCAACGTAGGGAATATGAAACAAATCAAGAATTAACGGGTGACGGAAGCTATCAAAAAAGGTTGCAAGATTTTATTGCGAAAAGAGATGCTTTAATTGAAGCTGAAAACCCAAAACTTGAAAGCAGGCGCGAAAAACTAAGGATTGCCGCTTTAAGAAAACAAGAGGAGCAAACGCTTAGTAAAAGAGTTATTTAAAAAGTTAGCTTTGTGCTAACTTTTTTATTATCTATTGAAATTTTAAAAATGTTGTGATATAATTAAGTTAGGTTAGGTGAACTTATGAAAAAATATAGTATTAAAGATTTAATTAGAGTTGCAAGTGAAGAATATAAAATAAATGGCGCTAGCCCTTTATTTGAAGTTTGTCAAAATATGGTTATTGAATCAAAAGATCCAAAATCAATTTATTTATTTGCTAAGTTTGTTAAGGGCGCCCATATTGGCAAGCTAGAAGAGGCAATTTGCCAAACTAATAACGCGAAATATATGTTTTTCTTTGCTAATGAAGTTAATTTTTCAAACCCTTATGTCATAGCAGAATCTTTTGTTACTGCTAAAGGGGCAAGAACTTGGAGAAGCAACTTTACTTGGTTTGTTGAAGATGGCGCCATAGCGCTTGATCGCGCTGACGCAATTCAATATCAAAAAGAGCAAGAAGCGCTTGAAAATAAACAACTTAATAAATAAAAAAAGCCTTTAGGTTTTCCTAAAGGCTTTTTTTTTATTCTTTTTTATCAGCGCTACTTTTTAATTTGTTATAGCGTTTTATAGCATAACCTTCTGCGGAAGCAAATAGGCTGTTAGCAAGTTCAGGGTTTTTCTTTGATAATGAGAAATATCTGCTTTGTTTTGAAATAAACTCTTGGTAAGGAACTGCTGGAAGTGGTGGGTCAATGGTTAGTGGGTTTTCTTGATTAGGGTTAAATCGGTAAGTGTTAAAATAACCTGATTGAACGGCTAATCTTTCTTCTTCCATTGATTTGCTCATATCTCCGCCATGGTTAATGCAAGGGCAGTAAGCAATTATAATTGCTGGGCCGTTATGATTGTTTGCTTCAACAAATGCGTTAATAGTTGCTGGCATATTAGCGCCAAGGCTAACTTGAGCAACATAGCAATTAGGATAATTTCTTGCAATAGCGCCAAGGTCTTTCTTTTGAGTTTTCTTACCATTAGCGGTAAACTTAGCAACGGCGCCCATAGGAGTCGCTTTGCTTGCTTGACCACCAGTGTTAGAATAAACCTCAGTGTCAAGAACTAAAACTTTAACGTTTTCACCAGTTGAAAGAACATGGTCAAGCCCCCCAAACCCAATATCATAAGCCCAACCATCGCCGCCGATTATCCAAGTAAATGAATCAACAAGGCTTGTTGAAAGGGCAAGAAGTGGGATAAGGTTGGAATTAGTTTTAGCCTCAACGCTAGCTAGTTTCTCGATTTCAAGGGCTAAGGCATTGTCTTTTTTGGTTAACCCAAGCCAGGTTTTAAGAAGTTTATTTAACTTCTCGCTTGTTAATTTGTTAGTAACTAAGTTTTCAATAATTGAAACGAGTTGTTCTCTTGAATTTTTCCTTGACTTATAAATTCCTAGCCCAAATTCAGCATTATCTTCAAAAAGGCTATTAGCCCAAGCAGGGCCCATTCCGTTTTTATCGGTTGTGTAAGGGCAAACAGGGAAACTTCCACCATAAATTGATGAGCAACCTGTTGCGTTAGCAATAACCAAGTTTTCGCCGAATAATTGAGTTAATAACTTAATATATGGAGTTTCACCGCAACCAGCACACGCTCCGCTAAACTCAAACAATGGCGCTTTAAACTGACTGCCTTTAATTGAGTTAAGAGGAAAGGCTGTTTGAGGGTTAACAACATCTTTAATTAGGTTATATTGTTTAGCGCTTTCAGCATAAACCTCGTTTGCGTTTTTCATAACGATTGCCTTATTTTTAGCAGGACAAACGTTAGCGCAAACTGAGCAACCCGTGCAGTCAGCAGGGCTGCAAGAAATAGTATAGTTATATCCATTAACGCCTAAAGCAGGAACTTTCTTAATGTTAACTTTATCAGTTGTTTTAGTTAAATATGGTCTGATTACTGCGTGAGGGCAAGCTAGAGAACACATTCCGCATTGAATACAATTTTCAGGAATCCAAACAGGTATCTCATTAGCAATATTTCTTTTTTCAAGTTTGCTTGTTCCCGTTGGAATCTCTCCTGTTGGGTTAAGGCTTGAAACAGGAATATTGTTTCCTTCAAGTTTTTTGATTGGCTCCATAATGCTATGGTAAAATTCATGGCAATGCTCACTGCAATTAGCGCAGTCATGCTCAAGCCTAGCGGCAGGGGAAGTTTTATTTTCTGCGTTTTTCCAATTTGTTGGATATTTAACTTCTCTAAGTGAACTAAGGCTAAGATCAATGGCTTGCATATTTGCTTGCATAACCTTTTCGCCTTTTTTAGAGTAAGACTTAATTGCCATATCTTTGATTAAACTTATTGCTTGGCTTTCAGGAAGAATATCAGCAAGTTTAAAGAAACAGGTTTGCATAATAAGGTTAATTCTTCTGTTAAGCCCTACGCTATCAGCAATTTTTTCAGCATCAATAGAGTAGAATTTAAGGTTCTTTTCAGCAATGGTTTTTCTTACATTAGCAGGGAGGTTTGTTTCCATTTCTTCATCGCTATAAGGTGCGTTAAGTAAGAAAACACCATTTTTCTTTATTCCGTTAAGAACGTCAATTCTCTGTAAAAATGAGGTATTATGACAGGCGATAAAGTCACTTTCATCAATAAGATAAGGCGCGTTAATCTCAGTTGGACCAAGGCGAAGGTGACTTGTTGTTATGCTTCCACTTTTTTTGCTGTCATAAACGAAATATGCTTGGGCATAAAGGTTAGTTTGTTCGCCAATAATTTTAACACTGCTCTTATTAGCGCTAACCGTTCCATCGCTTCCAAGTCCAAAGAACTTGCAAGAAATTGTTCCTTTAGGAATAATGTTTAACTTTTTATTAATAGGTAAGCTGAGGTTGGTAACGTCATCAGTTATTCCAACAGTAAAATGATTTTTAGGCCTTGCTTTTATCATATTTTCATAAACGGCGTAAACCATTGAAGGTGTAAATTCTTTGCTTGAAAGACCATATCTTCCGCCTAAAACTTTTATGTTTAAACCAAGTTCATTAACTGCTGAGCTAACGTCAGTGTAAAGAGGTTCGCCGACTGCTCCGCTTTCTTTTGTTCTGTCAAGAACGCAAAGAACTTTGCAACTAGAAGGAATTGCGCTTGCTAAACTAGCAGTATCAAATGGGCGATAAACCCTAACATTAATTGAGCCAACTTTAACGCCAAGGTTGTTTAAATATTTAACAGTTTCTCTGATTGTTATGTTTGAAGAACCCATGCTAATAAAAACATACTCAGCATTAGGGTCACCATAATATTCAAACAATTCATAGTTTCGGCCGGTTGCCTTTTTAATTTTAGCAAAAACCTTTTTAATTGTTTTTGGTAATGATAAATAATAAGGGTTGCTTGCTTCACTTGTTTGAAAGAAAACGTCTTCATTTTGAGCCGTTCCTTTTTGGGTTGGGTGAAGCGGGTTAAGCCCAGCATTTTTATGTTCTAAAACAAGCGCAGGGTCAACGAGATCCGCAACCGTTTGCGCACTAATTTCTTCAATTTTATCAATTTGATGACTAGTTCTAAAGCCATCAAAGAAATGAATAAAAGGAACTTTTCCTTCAAGGGCAATAAGATGGCTCGCTAGGGCCATGTCTTGACATTCCTGTGGGCTTCGGCTTGAAATAATGCCAAACCCTGTTGACCTTGTTGCATAAATATCACTATGGTCGCCGAATATTGATAAAGCGTGAGTTGCAACCGTTCTCGCGGCAACATGAATAACACAAGGCAAATGTTCGCCCGCGATTTTATACATATTAGGGATCATTAAAAGCAAGCCTTGACTTGAAGTAAAGGTTGTTGCAAGGCTTCCGGCAGAAAGGGCACCATGAAGCGCACCAGCAGCGCCAGCCTCACTTTGCATTTCAGTTACTTCGCAGATTTTGCCAAATATATTGGTTTTTCCTTTGGCGCCAAGTTCATCGATATTTTCAGCCATAGGTGAGCTTGGAGTTATAGGATAAATTAAAGCCATATCGCTTAAAAGATAGGCCATGTTGCTTGCAGCGGTGTTGCCATCAACTGTTATATATTTTTTCATAATTTTCCCCTTAAAATTCTATCACTTTTATATTAGTATTAAACATAAAAATAGTCAAATCTTTTTTCTTAAAATATTTGCAGATTATAATAGGCGTATGTTATTATTAAATTAAGGGGAGGAGGAATTTTATGATAGTTAACAAGAAAAATTTATCATTTGATGCTGTTTTTGGTTTAGCCGAAGATATGGTTTATATCAAGTATTTAAAAGAAGCAGTAGCAAAAAATAACGAGCTTAATGAGGCTAGCAAAAAAGAATGTAAAAAGGGGTTAAATAGCTCAACAAAATTAAGCAATAAAGACCTTGATAAATATTTTGAAAAAAAGAAAGAAGATCTTGAAAAACAAATTGAAGATTTAATTAAATATTATAACGGTTATTTTAGAGCCGTAACAATAGGTTATTATGACGTCAAGCATCCTGGTTACTTTGAGCTTTACAAAAAGCTGGTAAGTAAGTTTTATAGAGTTAATGGTTACAAAGAAGAAATGCAAGGGAAAACTATTTCTTTTGATAAAGAAGAGCCATATCCAGTTGGGGGTCTTAAAGTTGTTGCATGGCAAGTTTTAAGAGATGTTATTTACTGCTATGGCGTAAAAAATGGCTATTTAGTAATAACCGATTCAGATAAGTTTAACTATGAAGATAATTTTGGGCATGCTGATGTTGTTAAAGGTGTTGCTTTTGTTGGTATAGATTACCCAATGAAAGATGCAAAAGTTTTTGCTAGAGCAGGCCTTGAAAAAAAGATTAAAGAAACCCCTGAGTTATTAGGCTAAAATGAAAATTAAGGCAACAATAAGTTATGACGGAACTTCGTTTTGTGGGTGGCAAAAACAGCCTGGAAAACGAAGTGTTCAAAAAGAGATTGAAAACGCTCTTTTAGTTTTGTTTAACGAAAAAATTGAGGTTAATGCTAGCGGAAGAACTGATGCTGGCGTTCACGCTCTTGGGCAGGTAATTTCTTTTGATGCGCCTGATTCAATTAATCCAAATAATTTATTTAGAAACCTTAACGCTCATCTTCCTGAAGACGTTAGGGTTTTAAAAACTGAAAGGGCTGATGATGACTTTGATGCAAGGTTTAGCGCTAAAACTAAAACCTATGTTTATAAGTTTTATCTTTCGCGATTTGAGCATCCTTTAAAGCGAGGGCGAGAGTTAAGAATTAACGATAACATTAACGTTGATTTAATGATTAAAAATTTACCTTGTTTAGTTGGCGAACATGACTTTTCAAGTTTTGTTAGCAAAAAGAGCGGGAAAACGAATTTTGTTAGAAAGGTGACAAGCGCAAAGATTAATAAAATCAGCGATTTTGAATATGAACTTGAAATCAGCGCTAATGGTTTTCTTTATAACATGGTTAGAATAATTATGGGAACGCTTGTTGATATTGGCGCAGGGCGCGGAGGGGTTGCCCAGATGCAAGAAATATTAGAAGCAAAGAATAGGGCAAGGGCCGGCAAAACAGCTCCGCCATATGCCCTTTATCTTAAAAGTGTAAGTTACTAATAAAATATATAATAAAAAATTTAAAAAGTGTTGACAAGGCGATAGTTTTGTTGTAAAATACTAACGCAATATGCAGTTCAAGGCTAGTGTTAATCTCACGGAACGCTCACTTTGAAACTATAAAAAAGGAAAAATAAGATGAAAACATATTTACATAATCCCGAGAATAAGTCAACTAAATGGTATCTTGTTGATGCAACAGATATGCCTTTAGGAAGATTAGCCAGCCAAGTTGCTAGCATACTTCGTGGAAAAAACAAACCAGAATTTACTCCTAGCGTTGATTGCGGTGATCACGTTATTGTTATCAACTGCGATAAAGTTGCTTTAACAGGTAAAAAGATGGAGCAAAAATTCTATCGTTATCATACTCTTTATATTGGCGGTCTTAAAGAGATTCAATATAGCACATTACTTAGAGATAAAGCTGACTTTGCCGTTTATGAAGCAGTAAGAGGAATGCTTCCTAAAAACAGAATTGGAAGAAAGATGATAAAGAAACTTCGTTGCTATAAAGATGCAAATCATGGGCATGAAGCTCAAATGCCTGAAGCAATTGAACTAAAAGGTAAGAGGAAATAGAAATGGCAAAGAAATCAAATAAAGCAACACAAATTTGGGCAACAGGCCGTAGGAAAAAGGCTATTGCAAGAGTTAGAATTATGGAAGGCTCAGGAAAAATCACCGTTAACAAAGTTAGCCTTGATGAATATTTTGCTGGAAATGAAATTTTAAAAACTATTGCAACACAAGCTATTAGCCTTGTTGGCGCCCTTGATAAATATGACGTTTTTGTTAACGTTTATGGTGGCGGTCTTTCAGGTCAAGCTGGAGCAATCAGACATGGTATTGCTAGAGCGCTTGTTTTAGCTAATGAAAACTATAAACCAGAAATCAAAGCTGCTGGCTTCTTAAGCCGTGACCCACGTATGAAAGAACGTAAGAAATATGGTTTAAAGAAAGCAAGAAAAGCTCCACAATTCAGCAAGAGATAGTTTTAACCAAATTAAAAATTTTAATTCGCAACTCAATTGGGTTGCGAATTTTTATTTGAATTAAATAAATTCCTTTTAACGAGTAAATTGCTTGACATGTTTTGTCAATATTTTGTATTATTGAATTGGTATAATTATCTAGCCAATAATTAGGATAAAGCGACATGAAGAGTAATAAGTTTTTTTGGGGAATTCAAGAGTTTTTCTCAAAAGTTTTTCGCAAAATAGGAGGTTTAACCGCAAAGCAACTTGTTTATGGGCTTGCTTGGGGTTTTTTGTTGGTTAATTTTATTGTAACCGGCGCATCAATTGCCAAGTTTTATAATAGTGGCGTTATTGTTATTCCTGCTAATGCAGCTGATCCTATTATTGAATTAGTTTTTCCTGAAAGTTATGTTGATGCTAACTCAAATGGTCAATATGATTCAGGTGAAACTTATGAAGATTTAAACAGTAATGGTTTTTATGATGATAACATAAACGCCATTTATTTAACTGATGGTTGGCAACCAGGAACAACAAGAGATTATTATTTTGAAGTTAGAAACTATAATTCTTTAAAAACTAATGAAGTTAGCATTGAATATGTTTTAGCAGTAAAATACGCTAATCTTTTGCCTTTAACTTATGAGTTAACCATTTCAAAAGATGGTGAAGCTGCAGAGGATATTATTTTAGCTCAAACTATTGATCAAGACACTTCATTTTATTTTGAAAGTGCGCCAACTGAAATGTTTGGGTATGAAGGAAGATCTGTCAATAGATATTGTTTAACGATAACTTGGCCAAGCAATGAAGATGATGCTAGTTATTTAAGAATGCCAGGTGAATATGTTAGCATAAGTCTTGATTGGCAACAACAATATGATGAAAGGCTTTATGAAAAAACGCTTATTAATGGTTTAACATTTAACGCTTATATTGCTTATGCAAAAACTATAACATTTGACTATACTAGCAACTATACTGACGAGTTTATTAATGATCTTGAATATGTTGCTGATGGAACAGAAACCAGCACCGAAGCAATAGCTATTTATAGAGATAACGTTAGTGATGGAAACTATTACATTTTATCTGACGATCAAATTTATGCAAATATTAACTGTGGAAGAATGTTTGAAGGTTGTTCAAGTTTAACTAGCGTAACCTTTAACAACTTTAATACTATTAAGACAACAACAATGCAACAAATGTTTAATGGTTGTTCAAGTTTAACAAGCCTAAATCTTAGCGGATTTAATACTTCTAATGTTTATAATATGGTGGAAATGTTTAGTTATTGTTCAAACCTTGCTCATATTTATGTTGGAAGCAGTTGGAGCGTTACGGGTGTTAAAACTTCATCAGATATGTTTGAAAACTGCTCAAGCTTGCCAAACTATAGTTCTAGCACTATTGATAAAACAAATGCCCATACTGGAAGTGGCGGTTATTTATCGGTTGCTAGTTAAAAAACAACAACTCCCATAGGGGAGTTTTTTGTTGCAAAAAATTTCATATTGTTAAAATAGTTGGAGAATAGTTAATAATTATATATAATATTAATATGGAAAAAATCTATGATTGTGCCATTATTGGTGGCGGACCTGCTGGAATAACTGCAGGCATTTATTTAACAAGAGCAGGGAAAAGTGTTGTCCTTTTTGAAGGCGAAGTTTTTGTTGGACAAATGGCAACAACTCCTAAGATTGAAAACTATCCATCAGCAGGGGAAATTTCTGGCTTTGATTTAAGCTTAAAAATGCTTAATGATTTAAAGAGAACAAAGGCAACAATTGTTGAAGAAAAGGTTATAAAATTAAGCCTTGTTGGTGATGAAAAAACAATAAAAACGCCAAGCGGAGAATATGTTGCTAAAAGCGTTATTCTTGCTATGGGCGTAAGGCCAAGGCAGGTTGATAAAAGGCTTGAAGATAGATTTTTAGGTAGGGGAATTTCTTATTGTGCAACCTGTGATGGAAACCTCTATAAAGATCAACCAGTTTGCATAATTGGCGGTGGGAACAGCGCATTTAGCGAGGCATTATATCTTGCTAACCTTGCCAGTCAGGTTTATTTGGTTCATCGTTCTGAAAAGTTTAGGGCTGAAGAATCATTAATAAATGCTGTTAAAGAGAATGTCAAAATTAAGATGATGCCAAACTATGTTTTAGATGATTTAGTTGGTGAACAAAAAGTTAATAGCGTTAAACTTAAAAGCGTTTTAAATGGCGAAACTATTGAGCTTAACGTTGAATGTGTTTTTGTTTCAATAGGAAGGGTTGCTAACAGCGAACTCGTTGTTGGACAAGTTCAAGTTGATGAAAATGGCTTTATTGTTAGCAATGATTGTTTAACAAGCGAGGCTGGTGTTTTTGTTGCAGGGGATATTAGAACAAAGGCGCTTCGCCAGATAGTTACCGCAACAAGCGATGGGGCGATTTCAGCAAACCTTGCAGTTAAGTATTTAAACGGAATAAAGTAAATGAAGATAATTGGAAACAAATGGGATGAAGTTTTAAATGACGAGTTTAACAAACCTTATTTTTTAGAAACATTAAATAAGGTTAATTCAGAATACTCAAAATATAAGGTTTATCCGCCTCAACACTGCGTTTTTAATGCTTTTTCTTATACTGATTTTGATGATGTTAAAGTTGTTATTTTAGGGCAAGACCCTTACCATCAACCAGGCCAAGCGCATGGTCTTTGTTTTTCAGTTATGCCAGGGGTAGTTCCTCCGCCATCACTAAAAAACATTTTTGCTGAAATTGAAAATGACCTTAATATTAAGCCTGCAAATAACGGCTGTCTGGTTAGTTGGGCGCGTCAAGGTGTTTTGCTTTTAAACACAGTTCTAACTGTTAGAGAAGGTCAACCTCAAAGCCATAAAAGCATTGGTTGGATAACCTTTACTGATGCTGTTATCAAGAAATTAAGCGATGAGAAAAAAGGTTTAATCTTTCTTCTTTGGGGAAGAAATGCAATAGATAAACGAAGTTTAATTGATGAAAGTAAGCATTACATTTTAACTGCTCCGCACCCAAGCCCACTTTCAGCATATGCAGGTTTTTTTGGCTGTAAACATTTTTCAAAATGTAATGAAATTTTAGTTAAAAATGGTCAAAAGCCTATTGATTGGAGCATTCCTAATAGATGAGAAAAACATTAACAATTTTGATTGCGTTATTAATTTGCGCAAATGCGTTTTGTTTTTTAATGCCTAAAAATGTTGCCTTTGCGGAAGAAGCAACTTCTCAGGTTATTTTATCAAGAAATTATGATTATTCAAATTATTCTAGTTTTACGCCTTTTAACTTTGAAACAGAAAGCCGAATGAGCGGAAAAAGTGCTGCCTTTGAATATGGCGAAAAAAACAACTTTACCGGCGAGTTTGATGTTAATGAAAGTGTTAATATTGCTGAAGATAAGGGCGTTGCTTTTTGGATTTATTTTTCAACAAAAAAAGTTCACAATTTAACAGTTTCGCTTTCAAATTCAACTTCAAGCATTCAGTTTGTTATTCCAGCAGAAACGCTTAGCGATATTTTAACAAAACAAGAACATTATCAAGATGAGGCTGGTGATGGATATAGCTGGAATTATTTGGAATTGCCATTTGTTGCTGGCGAAAAGAATAACGTTTCAATTGATAGCAATATGGTTGTTGAAAAAATAGCGATTAGTTATAATTCTTCTAGCGAAGAAACAGAAGGATTTGCTAAAGTTTATGTTTATGAAATGAGCGTTGTTAAGGTTAGCAAAAACATTCCTTATGTTAATGAATTGAATAAACAAGGTTATAGAATTTTTAAAGTTGAGTTTTATAATGAAGAAAGCCTTAATAAAATATGTGTTGGCGATAGAATAACAATGAAAAGACGAACTCAACTAATAAAATACGCGTGGGTTGGTGAAGAAAATGTTAACACTTTAAGTTATCCGCTTGAAATAAGGCTAACTTATGGCGATGAGAATAAACTTTGGGAGCAAGACCAAGTTTTTGAGTTTGAGTCAACGGGGCAACACCTTTTAAAATTTTCTATTTTAAATAGTGATAATTACATTTTGCTTTATGACATATTAACCTTTAACGTAACTGAGTTTATTGGAATAAGTTTTAACCAAAACATTAAATCATATAAAGTTGGCGATAAAGTTGCTTTTGCTTTAACATTTAATCGCAATTTAGTAACTATTAGCAATTTACATTTTGAAATTCAAGGTGACTGTGCTAAAATAGTAAGCGAAGATACTGAAAATGGCATAGTTGTTGTTGAAATGTTAAGTGAGGGAAGTTTTAAACTTTCTGCAACAGGCCAGGCTGATAGATTTTTTACAACGGGAATTAATGTTTCAACAAATAAAACATTTGAGGTTAAAAATAAGGCTGCTGCTGATAATTCGTCTCTTATAATTATTTCAATAGTTTTTGTTGGGATAATAGGTTTAGGGGGCGCTATTTGGGGCATAAAAAGCATAATAAAGGCAAATAAATATAAGGTAAGATAAAATGAACGATTACGATTTAGATGAAGAAGTTGTTGAAAAAATTCCTTATGACCAAGTTCCTATAACTAGGGGTAATTTTGTTGCCGAAAAATCAAGTTATTATCAAACAAAAGAACAAAAACCAAGGTGGTTTAACGGCCTTGTTGCTTTGTTACTATTAATAAACTTAACTCTTGGAATTGTTGTTTTTAATTTATTTATTGAATTAAAGAAACCAACAGAAGTTTATAATATGGATATTTCAATTGAAAATGCTGCCGCTAGCGACGTTTCTAACGCCGTAACAAAGGCTAAATTTTCCGCTGTTTGCGTTAATGCTGGAAACTCTAGTGTTTCAACAGTTAATGAGTTTTATCACCTTTCAAGTCGTGGGTCTGGCGTTATTATTGATATTGATAAAGAAGCGGGGAATGCTTACATTTTAACTTGTTATCACGTTGTTTCAAGTTCTAGCACTAACTTGCCATATGATAAGATTTATATTTTACCATATGGGTCAAATTACCCAATTGAAGTTGAACTTGTTAACTATATTTATAAAAATGATATTTGCCTTTTAAAAGTTGAAAACAATAACTATATTAAAGCAAGTTTGGCTAATGCTGCAACCATTGGCGATAGCGCTTCTATTATTGAAGGGCAAACAGCGGTAACAATTGGTAACGCGTTAAATGCTGGGCTTAGCGCAACAACGGGTGTTGTTAGCGTTCCTAGAATAATAATTAGCGTTAGTAGCAATAGCGAGATGAGAGTTATAAAAATAGATACACCAATTAACAGTGGAAATAGTGGTGGCGGATTATTTGATATAAATGGTAATCTTATTGGCATTGTTAATGCTAAAATGATGAGTTCAGAAGTTGATAATGTTGCCTACGCCATTCCAATTAACTTTGCTTATTCGATTGCTAATTCAATAAAACATTATGGTTCAAGCATTTCTCCTAAGATGGCAACAGTTGGTTTAGGCTTGGCTATTAGTGGCAATTCAACAGTTGATGATAATGGTGCGCTTATTCAAAAAATTGCGGTTAGCAGTGTTTCAGGCTCAGCAATTGCAGCAGGGTTTAAAGTTGGCGACGTTTTAATATCATTTACTTATAATGGTAAAACAGTTAAGGTTAAAAGCCTTTATGATATAACAGATTATGCTTATAACTTTTTTATAGGGGATAATGTTAGTTTTGTTATTGATAGGGGCGGAGAACAAAAAACGTTAACTGTTATAATAACAAATGTTTCTTAAATTATAGAAAAATTGTTGCACATATTGTCAAAAAAATGTATAATAAATAAGACAGTTGTTTGAACTGATAAATGGAGGGATATTATGACTGAGAAAAAGGTTAAAGAAATTTTATCTAAACAACTTAACGTTGAAGTTGCTAAAATTGGGCCTGAAACTAACATTGCAACAGATTTAGGGGCTGATAGCCTTGATCTTGTTGAAATCTTAATGAGCCTTGAAGATGAATTTTCTATTTCTATTCCAGATGAGGCTATTCCTGGAATTAAAACGGTTAAAGACCTTGTTGATTATATTGATAACGCAAAGAAATAAAATATAACCTTGCTTAAAGCAAGGTTTTTTAATATAAAAAAACTGGCCGATTAAGCCAGATTTTTTTATAAAAAAATGCTGTGAAGTTCAATTTCGAACCTGCTTACCATTGCGGTAACAAAACAGCCAACTACTCTAAAGCTACCTTGCATCACATAAACTTTATGTTTAGTGCTGCTGTCGTCAAACTCTGACACGGTTCACACAAATTTTATTGCACAAGACCTTAGCATCAACATCGCTTATTCTGTTCAGCCAATCATAAACAAGCCCTAGAAAGATTTTCGGCCCCTGCTAGAGCAGATTTCAGGGAATAGGGCACTGCTAGCTCCCCGCCTATCACAGCATCGCTATTTTAACACACTTTTTAATGTTTTGCAAGCCCTTTAAAATAATTTGCTAGCGAATTTTAGATGTGTTATAATTTTAATGAGGTATTTTATGGAAAGTAATGGAAGAAGATTTATAGAATGTTATAATATTCTTGATAAATCATTAAGAGAGATATATAATTTAAAGCCTAACCAAACATTTAGCGATGTTGTTAGAAAAGTTGCTTCGGTTAACTCAGTTATTAAAAAATATGAAGATGATTTGATTGACTATGGGAGGTTAAGAAACGCCATTGTTCATAGGTCGCTTAATAACGAAGTTATTGCTGAGCCTCATGATGATATAGTTTTAAAGTTTGAGCAAATAACAAGGCTTATAACAACTCCGCCTCGCGCAATTGATTGTATTGCTAACAGGAAGGTTTTAGTTGTTAGCAGCCAAGATAAAGTTGAAAAGATATTAACAGAAATGTTTAAGTCTGGTTATTCAAACGTTCCTGTTTATGACGGCAAAACCTTAATTGGTGTTGTTTCAAGAAAAATGATTGTTGATTCAATAGGTAAGGTTATTTATGAAAAGGGTGACATTAATAAATTTTTAAGCTCGCCATGTGGGGAAGCGCTTAACGTTGCTAACATAACTAATCATTATGAAGTTGTTCCTTCTAGCATAACTATTGACAACTTGCTTTATATTTTCCAACAAAATAGGAAAGTTTCAACAGTTATCATAACTAAAACAGGAAGCTTTAACGAGCCTCCTTTAGCCATTGCAGTTACTGCTGATACTATTGATATGCAAACAATACTAGACAACTATTAATATAAAAACTGCAAATTTGATTAAAAAATAGTGAAAAAGTCGCAAAAAATATAAAATTTACGAATATGAAATATAATAACGAGTGGAAAGATTTTGAAGTTATCGCAACAGGCGATGGTGAAAAACTTGAGAGATGGGCTAATGTTTATTTGCTTAGGCCTGATCCTCAAGTTATTTGGCCTGCAAAATCTGACCTTAATAAATTCAAAAATTTAAATGCTCATTACCATAGGTCATCTAGTGGTGGTGGTGGGTGGAAAATTTTAAAACCTATGCCAGAAGATTGGGTTATTGGTTGGCGAAACCTTAAGTTTAAAATTAAGCCAATGGGCTTTAAGCATACCGGATTATTTCCAGAACAAGCGGTTAACTGGGATACTATGATAAACATAATAAAGAAATCTAACCGAAAAATTAGCGTTTTAAATTTGTTTGGATATACTGGTGGGGCAACTGTTGCATGTGCTAGCGCAGGAGCAAGCGTAACCCACGTTGATAGTGCTAAACAAATGGTTGAAAGATGTAAAGAAAACCTTGCGCTTTCAAACCTTGGTGATGCTAGCGTTAGATTTATCGTTGATGATTGTAGAAAGTTTGTTGAGCGTGAGATTAGACGCGGACATACTTATGATGCTATTATTATGGATCCGCCATCATTTGGTCGTGGCGCTAATGGAGAGGTTTGGAAACTTGAAGAAAACCTTTTTGAGTTTGTTAAACTTTGTTCAAAGGTTTTAAGCGATAATCCTTTATTTGTTTTAATAAATAGTTATACGACGGGCCTTGGTGCGCAAGTTATGGAAAACGTTTTAAAACTTGCTATTGATAGGCCAGCTACTTATGATAGTTATGAAGTTTGCTTGCCAGCGCGTGATGGGGTTTATTTGCCATGCGGTAACAGCGCATTTATGTTTTTAGGTGAGAAGTAATATGGAAGATTTAGAAGTTTTATATGAAGATAACCAAGTTATAGTTGTTAAAAAGCCACAAAACATTCCTAGCCAGGCTGACGAAAGTGGTGACCCTGATATGCTGACTTTGGTTAAAGAATATGTTAAAGTTAAATATAATAAGCCGGGCGAGGCTTTTATTGGGCTCGTTCATAGGCTAGATAGACCAACCGGCGGAATTATGGTTTTTGCTAGAAACAGCAAGGCCGCTTCAAGGCTTGGCGAGCAAATCCAAAATGGAGAGTTTGAGAAAACATATTTTGCCGTTGTTAAAGGAAACCTTCCTGCTAGTCACGGAACATTAGTTAATTATCTTAAAAAAGATGAAAAAGATAATATGGTTAAAATTGTTCCGCAATCATCAGAAGGGGCTAAAAAGGCAGAGCTTGAATATTATTTATTAGAGAAAAAAGGCGAGTTTAACCTTGTTCAAGTTAAACTTAAAACGGGCAGGGGCCATCAAATTCGCGTTCAGTTTGCTAATATTAAGTGTCCTGTTTTTGGCGATCAAAAATATGGTGGAAAAGATATGCCAAAAGCTAACCTAAACTTGTTTGCAACAATTTTAAAGTTTACTCACCCAACAAATAAAAATAGGTTAACATTTAGATGTTTTCCACCAGAAGACCTTAATGCTTGGAATAAGTTTAATCTTGAAAAATATTTAAATCTTAATATTAATAACTAAAAATAGGTAATAAAAAAACGCTCAAATTGAGCGTTTTTATTTTTTTTAATTATTTCCTGTTGAGCCAAAACCGCCGGTTCGCGTTGTTGTTATTTCGGCTTCATCTGTTACAGTTAAGAAAGGAATAAACATCCCTTGACCAAGTTTTTCGCCACGTTTAATAGAAAAGTCGTTGTCGGTTGTGTTAAACAATGCAAAACCAAGATTGCCATCATTTGATGGGTTGTTTGCATAATCACTTTCAATAATTCCTATTCCGTTAGCTAGCGTTATTCCTTTAAGACCCATGCTGCTTCGTGTTGCTAAAATAAGAGCAGTTGTTCCATCAAAGATTGCTTTAACATTAGTAAAAACTAGAGTAATTTTATGAGCGGGAAGGGTGACATCAATAGGTGAGAAAAAGTCATAACAAACAGATGTTTTTGTTGCTCTTACAGGCATCTGTGGAGCGTGAGCATCATACTTTAAAAACTTTTCATCAACTTCTAAAAATTTTATCATAAGACCTCCAAAAACCGCAGTTTTATTATTTTTTATTATAAAAACCGCTTAAAAACTTTAAAATTTGTCATTTATTTCAATTTTGCTAGTTCAACGCTTAACGCAACAGTTGCACCAACAATTGGGTTGTTTCCCATTCCAATAAAGCCCATCATATCAACGTGAGCAGGAACGCTTGAAGAGCCTGCAAATTGTGCATCACTATGCATCCTTCCCATCGTATCAGTTAAGCCGTAACTAGCAGGGCCGGCTGCAACGTTATCTGGGTGAAGCGTTCTTCCAGTTCCGCCACCGCTAGCAACGCTGAAATATTTTTTGCCGTTTTCAGTTGCCCATTTTTTATAAGTTCCGGCAACAGGGTGTTGAAAGCGGGTTGGGTTAGTGCTGTTTCCGGTTATTGAAACGTCAACCTTTTCTAGTTGCATAATAGCAACGCCTTCGCTAACGCTATCAGCGCCATAAACCTTAACTTTGCTTCTTTCTGAATTAGAGAATTTAATTGTTTTCAAAACGTTTAATTTGTTGTTTTCATAATCAAATTGGGTTTGAACGTAAGTAAATCCATTGATTCTTGAAATGATATAAGCTGCGTCTTTTCCAAGCCCATTTAGAATAACGGTTAGGGGAGTTTTTCTAACGAGGTTAGCGGTATTAGCAATTCCAATTGCGCCTTCGGCAGCAGCAAAACTTTCATGGCCAGCAAGGAAACAGAAACTGCTTGTTTTTTCATCAAGAAGCATACTTGCAAGGTTTCCGTGACCAAGACCAACTTGGCGAGTGTCAGCAACGCTTCCTTTAACACAGAAAGATTGTAAGCCTTCGCCTAAAGTTTTAGCAATTGTTTTAGCATCTTTTTCTTTTCTAACAATACTAACAGCGGCGCCACAAATATAAGCCCAAACAGCATTATCAAAACAAATTGTTTGAACGCCTCTAACTGTTTTATTAACGTCAATTCCGTGTTGCTTACAAATTTGCTCCGCTTCTTCAAGGTTTTTAATTCCGTTCGCGTTTAAAAACGCTAGGATATTTTTTAATCTTTTTTCTTTTCCTTCAAATTCAACCATTTACTTTACTCCTTTCTTGGATCAATGACTAATTTTGCTTCTTTAAACCTGCCATAAATTTTAGTGTTATTTTTTATAGCTTCAGCAGGGTTAACGCCGGCTTTAATTTCGTTCATCATTTTTCCAATAGCAACATATTCATAACCAATAATTTCGTGGTTAGCGTCAAGACCAAGTTTAGTTATATATCCTTCAGCAGTTTGAAGATATCTTGGCCCTTTAACTTTTGTTGAATAAATTGTTCCAATTTGGCTAGTTAAACCTTTTCCAAGGTCTTCAAGCCCAGCGCCGATATCAAGACCACCCAAAGAAAAGGCTGATTGACTTCGGCCGTAAGCGAGTTGTAAAAATAATTCGCGCATTGCAACATTGATTGCATCGCAAACTAGGTCAGTGTTGAGCGCTTCAAGAAGCGTTTTGCCTGGTAAAATTTCGCCAGCCATTGCAGCACTATGGGTCATACCGCTGCAACCAATTGTTTCAACAAGGGCTTCCTCAATAATTCCGTTTTTAACATTAAGAGTTAGTTTGCAAGCGCCTTGTTGAGGGGCACAAGTTCCAACTCCGTGAGTTAAACCGCATAAATTTTTAATTTCAACAGCATTAACCCATTTTCCTTCTTCAGGAATAGGGGCGCTAGCATGTTTTGCTCCGCCGGCAACGGGGCACATATTTTTAACGTGATTTGTTTGCTCCATATTTTTCTCCTTACTTAATAAGTATATATTATTTAAAAGTTATTATCAAACAAATTAACACACATGCCAAATTTGTTTTGTAAAACACTTAAAATTTGGTATTATGATTATAGAGGGATATTATGGGGAGTGTTACTGAATATTTAACAGTTGATGGAACCAACGCGCTTGAAGTTGATGAGAAGCGCTCAAGGTTTATTGGCGTTGTAACTCACGTTGAAAGCGTTGCTGATGTTGATAGTTTTTTAGAGAAGTTAAGAAAGAGCAATAAAGATGCTAAACATATTGCATATGGCTATTGTTTAGGTAAAGATTCTTCAACTTCAAAGAATAATGATGATGGTGAGCCAGGCGGAAGCGCAGGAGCCCCTATAACTGAGGCAATAACTAAATCAGGAATAACTGATTGTTTGGTTTGTGTTGTTAGATATTTTGGTGGAATTCAATTAGGAAAGAGCAAACTAACACGAACTTATTTTAACGCGGCTTTTGAAGCGATAAAACAAAGTAAAAAGGTTAGAATGGTTGATTGCGCAATTTATGGATTAACCATTAAATATCCTGATTTTGTTAGCATTGGAACATATTTAAGAGATAATCATATTCCAATTATTAGCGCTGAATATGGTGACGTTGTTAGCCTTAGGGTTGCTTTTCCGGTTGAAGAAATAGATAAGCACATTTCAGAGATTAAGATGAAAATTGAAGAAGAATTTATGTGCTCTAAAATTGATGCTGGATATTTTAAAATGGATTAATATGGCGAAAATAACTGATATAACAAGGCAGAAACGAAAGAATAGAATTAACCTTTATGTTGATAACTCATTTTATTGTGGACTAAATGTTGAAACTGCTGTTAAAAACGGCATTGTTATTGGCGCTGAGTTTGATGAAAGCGAGTTAGAACAAATTATTGGTGAAAGTGAAACAAGAGGAGCCCTAGACTATGCGCTAGGGCTTGTTTCAAAAAAACTTTATTCTGAATATGAGATTGTTGAAAAGTTAAAAAATAAAGGTTATGGCCAAAAAATTATTGATTGTGTTTTAGAAAAATTAAGGGAATATAGGCTTGTTGATGATCAAAGATTTGCCGAAACTTTCGCGAAAAATCAAAGCAGATATGGCAAGAAAATGATTGCTTTAAAACTAGGGCGAAAGGGAATTGGTAAAGATTTAACTAGAATGGTTGAAAATAACATTTCTGATCAAGATGAGATGGAAAAAATTAAAACTATTTCCGTAAAATATTTAAACAATAAAGAGAGAAATAAAGAAACTTTTCAAAAACTTTATAGATATCTCTTTTCTAAGGGGTTTGAATATGATTCTATTTCAAATTACATTTCAAAATTAAAAGGAGAAGATGATGAAAGTTGGAATTGATTTAGTTATGGTTGAAAGGTTTAAAGACATTGCCAAAAACCTTGAAAAGAGCAAAAAAATCTTTACTGATTTAGAAATTAAATACATAAATTCAAAACGTGGAAGCCTTGATGAAGAACAAAAATTGCCCCCATTCTTAAAAACAACAGCCGGAATTTATGCTGCTAAAGAAGCAGTTTTGAAGGCTTTAGGGGTTGGAATTGGCAATGGAATCGGTTTAAATGAGGTTGAAATTGACCACGATTTGATGGGTGCTTGCGTGGTAAAATTGACGAAAAATGCAGAAAATGAGCAAAAAAGGCTTGAAATTAGTCAAATTTTAGTCAATATTTCGCACGATGGAGACTATGCAACAGCAGTGTGCATTTTATTATAAATTGCAGTTTTTTATCAAATAGGTATTGACATTAAAACCGATTTATGATAGAATATCCTAGGCTTAAAAAAGAGGAAAATTAAGGAGAATTAAAATGGCAAATAAGAGTGGAACATTAGGTGCAATGATCCATATTAAATCAGAAGAAGATAATGACGTAATCAAAGCAGTAGATTACGATTTAGCAACTGATCCTAAGTCTTTAAGGTATCAATTAAATGAAGGCGACTATTATAAGGATAGGTTCTTCCATAGGCTTGGTCTTGTTTTTGATTCTGATGATAAGATGAAATCAATGATTGATAGCATTGGTAAAGAAAGTATCAAAAAAATGTGTGTTGCTTTCGCTAACTTAAATAAGGATGAACTTGATGAAATAATCAATTCTAAAGATGAAGAACTTAATAGAGAAGCTTTTAATAAGCTTGTTATTGCTGCTAATCAACTTTTCTATTTCTTCAAAACGGGTGATGAAATTCTTCAAACAAGAGTTGATCATCAAGTAACTAATGTTGAAAATATTGGAACAGCAGTTGCATTTAGTAATTATGTTAAGAGCGAACAGGCTCATCTTGAGGAATTAAATAACTTCAACAAAGCGCTTGATGAAAGAGCAGATAGCTTTACTAATGAAGCTGAAAAACAAGATGTTAAGAGATTTGCAGTTTGGGTTAAAAATTCAATTGAAGAAATTCAAAACAGCCAAACTGGTAAGAATCTTCAAATTGCTGGTCTTCAATCAACAGTTGACAAACTTGAAGCAGAAGCGGTTGCTCCAGTTATTGTTCCTGCTAAGAAAAAGACTTTAAAACAAGTTGTTCAAGTTGCAGTTGCAACAATCCTTGTTGGTGGAGCTCTTGCTATTGGTGTTTTACTTGGCAACTCAAGAGCAGCAGATAAGCTTAGAGCGTATGCAGATAAAGTTTCTGATAGAGATGCTACTATTACAGAACTTCAAGGTGAAAATAATGATTTAAGGCAAACAATTGAAGGCCAAGATCTTACTATTGATGCATGGGAAAAGAGAGCAAAAGAATTAATGGACGAAAATAATGCTTATAGAAGAGCATTCCCAGATACTGCTGATTCTGATAAAGATGGCGTTGTTAGTCCTGAAGAAGGTGCCGCTTATATTAAAGAACTTCTTGAAAATGGTCTTACTCAAGCTGATCTTGAAGCTGCAAAAGAAGCCGTTAGAGAAGAATATGAAGACAGAATTGCTGACTTAGAAGAAAGACTTGCTAACACTGTTTCTGAAGATGATTATAATGATCTTCGTCAACGTTACAATGACTTAAAGAAGAAATATGATAACACTTTAGATAAGCTTGAATTATTAGAGGGCAGGGTTAGTGAATTAGAAAACCTTGTTCAAGCTAAAGATGAAACAATTAGAATGCTTGAAGAAGATTTGAGTGAAGCTCTTCAAAATCAAGATGATCCATCATTAGTTGCTGATCTTAGACAACAAATTGCTGATTTGCAAGATGAAAATGCTAGCAAAGATGCTATTATTGATGCGCTTCAAGATAAACTTGATAGAGCAGTAACTCCTGAAGAAAAAGCAAGATTAGAACAAAGAATTGCTGAACTTGAAAATAAAAATACATCACTTAAAGCTGAAAATACATCACTTAAAGCTGAAAATGCATCACTTAAAGCCGAAAGAGACGATATCTTAGCTAGATATCTTGAATTACTTGATCAAATCAACGAAGATTATCAAGAAGTTTCAGATAACAAACCAACCGGTGGTAATGAAGCAGTTAATGCTAGTGATGAAAACACTGACAACAATGGTAACCCAACTGATGACGTTAATCATAGTGGTAACACAGTTGGTCAAAACCCTGGCGAAGACGAAAACGAAGATATGCAAAACTAATTAATTTAAGACGCGCTCAGCGCGTCTTTTTTTATCCCTTTAAGATTGACACTTTTTTCAAATAATAATATAATAAAACTATGGAACTATTGTTAGATAGAGTTGCCTTTACTATATTTGGTTTTGACGTTTATTGGTATGGTCTTATTATTGCTTGTGCGATATTAGTTGCCTTTTGTTTGTCGTTTATTTTAACTAAACCAAAAGGGCTTTCTAAAGATATGCCGATTGATGTTTTCTTGGCGATAGTTCCGCTTGGAATAATCTGCGCTAGGCTCTTTTCTGTTATTTTTGATTCGCAAACAACAATACTTGATTTCTTTAAGTTTAGAGATGGCGGAATGAGTATTATTGGAGCAATACTTGGCGGTGTTATTGGAATTCTTATTTTATGCAAGATCAAAAAATATAAGTTCCTTCAAGTTTCAGATTTAATTGTTCCCGTTTTAATTTTGGCTCAGGCCATTGGAAGATGGGGGAATTTTGCTAATGGCGAAGTTTATGGCTGGGTTATAAATAATCCTAGTTTTCAATTTTTTCCAATAGCAGTTGATATTTCTGGAACGTGGCATATGGCGCTTTTCTTCTATGAGTTTGTTTTTAATATTCTTGGCGCTGTTATGTTATTCTTGCTTTACTATAAAACAAAGAAAACCGGAATTTGTACGGGAGCATATCTTGTTTATTATGGAATTGTTAGGCTTGTTTTAGAAACATTTAGAGATAGCCAATTTATTCTAAGGCTTTGGGGGCTTCCAATCTCTCAAATTATTAGCGGAATATTTATTATTGTTGGAATTATTATTCTAATTTTAGTGAACAAAAAGGAAAAGAAAAATGAAAGATAAAGAGCAGTTTTATTCACAAAAAGAATTTGAAGAAAAGTTAAAAAGTGAGCTTAGAGATAAAGAAACTGAGCTCAGCAAACAGCGCGATAAAATTATGGATTTAAAGCGCGAAATAATTAGGCTTCAAAAGGAAATGGATATTATTGATGCGCGTGAGATTGAGGTTAGTGCTGCTATAAATAAATATAAGAGTAAGTCTAGTTTTCTTGAAAACATAATTAAAATGAGGCTTGACATTGAAATTGTTAGGCTTGAAAATGTTTATGAAAATGTTATGAAGGTTTGCCCTGAGTTTAATGATAGCGAGTTTGTTGCTGTTTTAAAATCACTTAAAGCGCTTAGAAAAGATGCGACGGAAGTTGAGGAAATCGCCAAAATTAAAGGCGAGTCAAACCAAAGCAAAGCCGATTCGCTTGAAGAAAGATATCATAAACTTCTTGCTATTTATGAATATGCAATGGCTGAAGCTGGTGATAAAAAACGTGGAAGGCCTAAGAAAGAAGCTGATAATATTGAAACTTTCTTAAAGCGTAAAAAAGAGGAAAGCGATCGAAAGAAGAAGGAATCATTTGACTTTGATGAGGCGCTTAACCCAACAGAAAGTTTAGATAAAATTATGAAAGATTTGGTTTAAAAAATGGCTTAAATAAGCCATTTTTTGTTTTAGAATTATAGTGGTTTTGATTGATTACTTTAGGTTTTTACCAGGTTTTTGGCAAACAATTGCTTCCGTTGAAAGCATTGTTGAACAAACACTAACGGCGTTTTCTAAGGCCGAAATTGTGACAAGGGCGGGGTCAATTATTCCTGAATCGATAAGATTACAAAACTCTTTATTCTTGGCGTCATAGCCAAATTCGCTATCTTTTGATTCAAGAATTTTATTAATAACAACGCTTCCTTCAACGCCAGAGTTAAAGCAAATTTGTTTTAGTGGAGCAAATAGGGCGTTATATATAATTTCTGCGCCTGTTTTTTCATCACCAGACAAAGTGTTAATAAGATTGCTTAAATCATCTGCGCAATGAATTAACGCAACACCACCGCCAATAACAACACCGAGTTTTGTTGCAGAGCGGGTTGCTGAAAGGGCATCTTCAATTCTTAATTTTTTCTCTTTCATTTCAACTTCGCTTAGTGCGCCAACCATAATAACAGCAACGCCATTACCAAGTTTTGCAAGGCGCTCTTTAAGGTCAAATTCTTCAAATTCTTCCGTTGTTTTACTAAGTTGTTCTTTTAAATTGTCTTTAAGTTCATTAACTTTTTCTTGGTCACCACCGCCTTCAATTATCGTTGTTGAATCTTTGGTAATTTTAATTGTTTTAGCGCTTCCAAGATCGTCAAGAGTTATTGTTTTTAAATCGGTGTTGATTTCACTAAGTAGGTAAGTTGCGCCTGTTAAAATTGAAATATCGTTTAAAATGTTCTTGCGCTTTGATCCAAAAGAAGGGGCTTTAATTGCAACGCAGTTAAATATACCTCTTATCTTATTTAAAACAATTGTTGCAAGCGCCTCGCCATCAATATCATCAGCAATAATAAAAAGTGGGCGAGAGGTTTTAGAAACTTCTTCCATAATAGGAAGAATTTCAGTTATTTGGGTTATTTTTTTATCGGTTACTAAAATAAAGGGGTTTTGTAAAACTTCCTGCGAAGCGCCCTCAGAACACATATATGGGCTAATAAACCCTCGATCAATTTGCATTCCTTCAACAATTTTTAAACCGCTTGATGATGATTTTGATTCTTCAACTGTTATAATACCATCTTGCCCAACTTGTTCAAAAGCCGACCTTATTAATTTTCCAATTTCTGCATTTTCTGCTGAAATTGTTGCAATTTGCTCGATATTATCGTTATTTTTAACAGGTTTAGCAATATTTTTTATTTTTTCAACAACAACTTTGGTCGCCTTTTCCATACCTGTTTTTAAAATTATAGGATTAGCGCCACTCGTTAAATTTTTCATTCCATCGTTAATTATAGCCTGCGCTAAAACAACAGCAGTTGTTGTTCCGTCGCCAGCGCGGTCATTTGTTTTAGTGCAGACCTCTTTGATTATGCTAGCGCCCATATTTTCAAAAGGATTTTCTAATTCGATTTCTTTTGCTATTGTTACGCCGTCATTAGTTATTAGTGGGGTAGAATAATCGCGCTCTAAAACAACATTTCTTCCGCGAGGGCCAAGCGTTATTTTAACGGTGTTAGCAACTGTGTTGACTCCATTTTCAAGTGATTTTCTTGCGTCTTCTCCGAATTGTAAAATTTTAGTCATTTTGATCCTCCAAAACCATTAAGATATCGCTTTGCCTAATAATTACATAGGTTTGGCCATCTAGTTTAAATTCAATTCCGCCGTAACGGCTGTAAATAACTTTGTCGCCAACGTTAACCTGCATCTCAACAGGTTTGCCATCGGCTTCAATTCCGTTGCCTACGGTTATAACTTGAGCAAGAAGTGGTTTTTCAGCGTTTGATTCCGCTAAAACTAATCCGCTTGAAGTTTTGCTTTCATTTTGAATTGGTTTTAAAACAACCCTATCAAAAAGTGGTTTTATTTTCATAATTTTCTCCTCTTAATTATTTTATAAAAATGGTTATTAAGTTTGTGATAGAAATAGGGCAGTTATTTGATTTGTTTAGTTTAATTGCTCGATTTTTATCACAAACCTAACACCTTCATTTTATATTACCCTAATTGACTAATTCAATAAAGGGTGACGCGATTTTTTAAAAAATAACTATTATGTTTAATATACTATTCAAATAAAAAACTGCAAAAAACCTCGAAACTAGCGTAAAAAGCGCAATATTTTATAAAATTATTAACATCTAATGACAAAATGAGGGGCTTGTTGCTTAAACCCATTTAAAACCCTTAAATTTTATAAATATAGTTAAATTGTTTGTTTTATTGTAAAAATATGTTAAAATAATTATAAGGGGATAGAATTATGGGGCTTTTTAATTGGTTAATGAAAGGCATGGGAAATGAAGGTGAAGAAGATGACCCTTCATTAAACAAAAAAGAAAGAAGACGTAAAAAACAGAAAGACGTTGAGCCAGAGCAACAACAAATGAGTATGGATTCAAATTCTTTTGCTCATGACCCTGATCAATTTAACACCGCCGAAAGATTTGAAAGTGATAATTACCTAAGCAATAATATGGGTGGGTATGGAACAAAGAACGTTGTTTTCTTTTATCCAAAAGATTATCACGAGATTCAGAAGCTGGTGGATTTTTTGAAGCAGGGCGAATCTGCTATTCTTAACCTTGATGGAATTGGTGATGATGAAGCTCAAAGAATGCTTGATTTTGTTAGTGGCGCAGTTTACGCCTTAAATGGAAGTACGCAACGAGTTTCTGGAAATATCTTTTTGTTAACTCCTGAGGGGCTTAACATTATGGTTCCTAAAGAAGATAACTAAGAATAAAAAAATAATGTTTTCATAAACTAGCCTTGGAGGAGTTTATGGGAAACCTTAGCAAATCAGAATGGCTTGAATATAAAGTTAAAAAGCAACAGGAAGATATTGATTATCTTAGGGAAGTTATTTCAAACCTAAGAAGTGAACTTCAGGAAAAAGAGAATGAAGAAAATGAAAAAGATTAAAGCACCATATTTGGTGCTTTTTTTGTAGAAAATTAACAAAAAAATGAGCATATGTTACAAATCATTTTTTATATTTATCTTAATATTATATAATTAATAAAGAGTTAGCGAACTCACTATTTTTTACACTAGAGGAAAATTATGAGAATATTAGTTGTTTGCGATGTTTTAGGAGAAGAAAATAACGGCACAACTGTTGCCACTATGAATTTAATTAGATTTTTAAAATCTCAAAACCATGAAGTTAGAGTTCTTTGCTGTGATAAAACCAAAATGGGTAAAGAAGGTTATTATATTGCCCCAGTTCTTAATTTTGGTATTTTAAATAAATATGTTGAGAATGCTGGTGTTGAGCTTGCTAAAGCCGATAAAAGAGTTATTATGCAAGCACTTGATGGTGTTGACCATGTTCATATTATGCTTCCATTTTCTTTGGGAACTCACGTTGCTAAAATCGCATATAAAAGAGGCCTGCCAATAACTGCTGGTTTTCATATGCAGGCTGAAAACTTTACTGCTTATCTTAAACTAAATAGATTAAAATGTTTAAATCATTTAGTTTATAAGGTTATTTGGAAGAAACTTTATAGATATGTTGATGGTATTCATTACCCAACAGAATTCATCAAAGACACCTTTGAGCGTCATATTAAAAGAAAAACAAATGCTTATGTTATTTCAAATGGAATAAACGAGATGATGCAGGTTAAAAAGGTTGAGAAGAAACCTGAATATAAAGATAAGATTTTAATTCTAAGTGTTGGAAGATTAGAACGTGAAAAATCGCAAGACGTTTTAATTAAAGCGGCTGCGTTATCAAAATATAAAGATAAAATTCAAATTATTTTGGCGGGTAAAGGACACAAAGAAAAATATTACAAAAAACTTGGTGAAAAACTTCCTAATAGGCCAATTTTTGCTTTCTATTCAAGGCAAGAATTAGTTGATATTTTGAATAGTGCTGATCTTTATATTCACCCTGCTGATATTGAACTTGAAGGGATCGCTTGTCTTGAAGCGATTGGGTGCGGAAAACTTGTTATTGTTTCTGATTCAAAACTCAGCGCAACAAGATATTTTGCTGTTGATGATAGGTGCATCTTTAAAACTAGAGACCCTAAAGACTTAGCAAGAGTTATTGATTATTGGCTTGATAATAAAGAAGAAAAGGCAAAAGTTGAAAAGAAATATCTTGAAAGTTCTAAAACAAATAGCTTAACTTATTGCATGCAGATGATGGAAAAAATGATGGTTGAGGTAAGTAATGCCAAAAAAGGTCAAAAGTAAGAAGGTTATTTATTATAAAGACCCATTAAATGATGACTTTGCTGGAACAAAGATTAAACAGGTTAAAGTTGATGAAAACTTTAAGTTTATTCATAAAAACTTTTTCTTTAAGATGTGTTCCTTTATTTTGTATTACATTTTTGTTTTTCCTTTAATTTATATCTTTGAGAGGCTTATTTTAAGAGTTAAAATTGTTAATAAAAAAAGTTTAAAACAAGTTAAAAAACAAAATATTTTTCTTTATGGAAATCATACTTCAGCCGTTGACGCTTACACTCCTAATATTTTAGCCTTTCCTAAAAGAAACAGAATTATTGTTAACCCAGATGCCGTTTCTATTAAGGGAATAAGAACGCTAGTTCAAATGCTTGGCGCACTTCCTTTGCCATCAAAAAGTTCTGGAATGAGGAAGTTTTTAAGTGCGGTTGAATATTATCATAAAAAAGGGCATATAACAATTTATCCTGAGGCGCATATTTGGCCTTATTATACGGGCGTTAGACCTTTTACTAATTCTTCATTTAAATATCCTGTTAAGTTCAACGCGCCGGTTGTTGCTTTCTTTGTTGCTTACACAAAACCAAAAGGCTTTTTATCTTTTATGAGAAAGGCAAATGTTACTGTTTATATTAGTGATGTTTTTGTTCCTAACCCCGAGTTAAACCAAAAAGACGCTCAACAGGAATTAAGGGATAAAGTTTATGATTTTATGGTTGAAAAATCTAAACTCAGCGATTATGAGGTTATTGAATATAAGCAATTAGAAGAAGACCAAGAAAACAAAAGCGAGAAAGAACAAGGGCAATAAGCCCTTTTTCTTTTATTTTTTTTGACAATGGTTATAAAAATGTGATAATCTTAACTTAGGGAGAAGTTATGTTTAATATATTATTCGTTTGCACAGAGAACACTTGCCGAAGTCCAATGTGTGAATATATTTTTAAACATCTTTTAAAAAGCGCTAAATTAACCGGCGCTGATTGCGTAAGCGCAGGGGTTTATGCTGTTGATGGCGCTAAATATGCTGATAATGTTAGAGTTGTTTTAAAAGAATTAAAAATAATCCCTAAAAAGAAATCTAAAGCCTTAACCTTTGATATGGTTAATAAGGCAGACCTTATTGTTCCTTTAACTTCGGGGCATAAGGTGACAATAGTTAATAAATATAACTGCCTTAATAAAACTCAAACCTTTGCCGAACTTGGTGGGGCAAATGTTAGTGATCCTTATGGGTTAGGGGTTAATGAATATAGAGAAACTGCTAGAATAATTTTTGATAATTGCGTAAAACTTATCAATATACTTTTGAAAGAGGGAATAATATGCGAAAAGAAATCTTCAAAAAAGTAATAATCGCTGGCGATTATAGGGGGGATAAAATTAAACCCTTTATTTTAGATTGCTTAAAAGCCCTTAAAATTAAAGGCGAAATCATTGAATCAAATGATGAAAACTATGTTGATGCAACTAGAAAGGTTGTTTCAAAATTAAATAATGACGAGGCTTGTGTTTTAGTTTGTGGAACAGGCGTTGGCGTTGCTATGGTTGCTAATAAGTTTCGCGGAATTAGGGCTTGCCTTGCAACAAACGAAGAAACAGCATATTATGCTAGGCGTCATGAAAACGCTAATTGCCTTTGTTTGCCAGCAGGTTATTTTGATGGCGTTGTTAAACTAAACTTAACAAAGAATAAGATTGAAAAGATAATAAGAACTTTCTTTACAACAGATTTTGAAGGCGGAAGGCACATTGAAAGGCTTGATGTTTTAGATAAATTAGGGGAATAAAATGAACGAAGAAAGCAAAATTGATTTAGTTGTTATTAAAACAATTTGTAAAACCTTGTTAGCAATATTTGTTGTTGTTGGGTTTGTTTTTGTTAGCGTTTGTGCAATTAATCCTAAAGCCGCCTCAAACTATGTAAGTAAAAATGCTCAAGCAGTTTTGCTTGAAAAAACTTATCGCAAATCTGGGCAAGTTGTTGATTTGTATAATGCTATTGAAATGAATCTTTCAACCGAAAAATATTATACCGCTAGCAAACTTATTGAAGAAATGAAAGAGCGTGATGATTATAGCGAATTCTGCGCTAAAGTTAACCAAAGCGCAATTGCTCAAACAACCCAAAAATCAAGGCTTGTTTTGGTTGCGGATTATGATTCATATTTAACAAGTCAATTAGTTAAGAGTTATTATTTATCAAATTTTACTGATAAAGCGGAAACCCTTGCTTCAAAAGAACTTACCACCAATTCTAACATTTATGATTGGTGTTTTGGAACTTATGTTGACTGTGTTGCGTCAGATAAGTTATTAACTCAAGAAGAAAGGCAAAAGGCCTTGAACGATATTTATATTAAACTTTATAACAATTTATCAATTGACCAGGCAATAAATAATAATGTTAATGCGGTTGGAAACCCTGAAACATTATCTGGGCTTGAAAAATGTATGGCATATTATCAAATAATCAGGATTAGAAAAACACAACGAATTTTAATGTATGCTAATGGGCAAGACATTAACACTATAACAGAAGAAATAGAAACGCTTATTGATAAATATGAAGATTCTGTTGCAGCATTAACTTTATAAAAATGGGCAATAAAAAACACTTGGGTTAGCCAAGTGTTTTTCTTTTTTAAAATTCAACTTTTGAATAAATATAAGGAATTAATTCTTTAATCTTTAAACGTTTTTGTTCCATAGTGTCACGATCTCTGATTGTAACCGAATCATCTTCTAAACTATCAAAGTCAATAGTTACGCAGAATGGCGTTCCGATTTCGTCTTGACGGCGATATCTTTTACCAATTGAACCAGCCTCATCATAAGAACACATAAAGTGTTTATTAAGCATTCTTAAAACTTCTTTAGCCTTATCGTTTAAGTTCTTTTGAAGTGGAAGAACGGCAACTTTATATGGCGCAATAGCAGGGTTGAGGTGCATAACAATTCTTGTTTCACCATTTTCAAGCGTTTCTTCATCATAGGCTTCGCAAAGTGTTGCAAGCGATAATCTTCCAACACCAATTGAATATTCAACAACTGTTGGTAAAAATTTCTCGTTAGTTATCGGGTCAGTATAAACCATACTCTTTCCGCTAAACTCTTGGTGTCTAGATAGATCCCAAGTTCCCCTGTGGTGAATACCATTTAATTCTTCCCAGCCAATAGGGAATTGATATTGAATATCGCAAGCACATTTAGCATAGTGAGCGAGTTTTTCGTGATCGTGAAAACGTAAACGTTTTTCATTTAAACCGATATCTTTAGCGAATTGTAATGCGTTAAGTTTGTTTTGGTTATAAATTTCAATGGCCTCGCTATCTTTACAGAAAGTTTGAAGTTCCATTTGCTCAAATTCAATAGTTCTAAATAAGAAGTTACCAGGGGTTATTTCGTTTCTAAAACTTTTACCAATTTGGGCAATACTGAAAGGAACTTTCGCTCTAGCAGTTCTTGCAACGTTAAGGAAGTTAACATATTCACCTTGGCAAGTTTCAGGGCGAAGGTAAACAACATCTTTAGCGTTATCAATTGTTCCGCGGCTTGTTTCAAACATAAGCTTAAATTGCCTAATTGGCGTAAAGTCATGTTTTCCGCAAACAGGGCAGTTGATATGGTGCTCATCAATATACGCTTCCATTTGTTCGTTTGTCATTGCTTCAGCGCTAACTTTTCCTTTAGAATGTTCTTCAATAAGGTTATCAGCACGGAATCTGTTTTTACAATTTTTACAATCCATTTTAGGATCGCTAAAATTTTGAGTGTGACCAGAAGCGTCCCAAACTGTTGGGTTCATTAAAATTCCAGCGTCAACACCATAAGAGTTTTCGCTTTCTTGAACAAAACGCTTCCACCACGCTTTTTTAATATTATTTTCAAGCTCAACACCAAGAGGGCCATAGTCCCACGTGTTAGCAAAACCGCCGTAAATATCGCTTCCTGGGTAAACAAATCCACGACCTTTACATAGGTTAACAATTTTATCCATAGTTTTTTCCATAAAATGCTCCTTTAAGAACAATAAAACAATTAATAACTAATTATTTTAATTTTTCAGCTCCATACTTATCTTCTTCAAGCTCGCTATTAATAATGCTTTCTTTAATTTTATCAGCAGGGGTTGAGTTGATCCTGTCATTTTTTAATGGGGTTACTAATAAGCAAACTCCAAGGACAATTGCAAACGCTTGTATTACTGCTGAATTGGTACTTTTGTAATGTTTCATTTAAGTAGTTCTCCTATGTTTAAATTTTAATATTAAAGCATAACTTTGTCAATATATTATAGGTTTAATTTATAATATAAATAGAAAATTGGCTATAACCTGTTGTAAAATGACCAAAAAAGGTTATAATATAGTTGAAAATGGAAAAAACCAAAGAAAATGTTTTTGAGCTCAATTCTAAAATGAAGCCAACCGGCGATCAGCCAGAGGCCATTAAGAGTTTGGTTGGTGGGGTGCGTGATGGCTTGCGCACTCAAGTTTTGCTTGGCGTTACTGGAAGCGGAAAAACATTTACAATGGCAAACATTATTAAAGAGGTTAACAGGCCAACGCTTGTTATTGCGCATAATAAAACGCTAGCTGCCCAACTTTGTAATGAGTTTAGAGAGTTTTTTCCTAATAACAGCGTTAACTATTTTGTTAGTTATTATGATTTTTATCAGCCTGAAGCATATATCGTTTCAAGCGATACTTATATCGAAAAAGAAACACAAGTTAATGATGAAATAGATAAATTAAGGCATTCCGCAACTTGCGCGCTCTTTGAAAGAAAAGACGTAATTATTGTCGCCTCTGTTTCTTGTATTTATGGTTTGGGTGAGCCAAACGAATATCAAAAGATGGCAATTAGTTTGCGCCCAGGAATGAAAATAAGTAGAGATAAAGTGATTTCAAAGCTTGTTGACAATCAATATAAGCGCAACGACTTTGAATTTGCAAGGGGCAATTTTAGGGTTAATGGTGACGTTTTAGATATTTTTCCAGCAACCCAAAGTGAGCATTCAATAAGGGTGGAATTTTTTGGCGATGAAATTGATAGAATTAGCGAGATTGAAGCAGTTAGCGGAAAAACTATTGCAACGCTTGAGCATGCCGCTATTTATCCAGCAAGCCATTATGTTGTTGGAAGTGAGAAACTCGAAAGCGCATTAAAACAAATCGAAAAAGATATGGAAGTTGAGGTTAAAGCGCTTGAAGAAAAAAATAAACTTATTGAAGCGCAAAGGCTTAAACAACGTGTTAGTTATGATATTGAAATGTTAAGAGAAATGGGTTATTGCAATGGCATTGAAAACTATTCAAGATACTTTGATGGAAGAAAGCCAGGCGAGAAGCCATATACTCTTTTTGATTATTTCCCTGATGATTGGTTACTTATGATTGATGAAAGCCACATAACAATTCCACAAATTAGGGGAATGTTTAATGGAGATAGGGCAAGAAAGGAAAATCTTGTTGATTATGGGTTTAGGTTAAAATCTTCTTTTGATAATCGTCCGCTAAAATTTAGCGAGTTTGAGCAAAAGATTGATCAAATGATTTGTGTTTCAGCAACGCCTGGGCCATATGAACTTGAACACGCCGATAATATTGCGGAGCAAATTATTAGGCCAACAGGTCTTCTTGACCCTGAAGTTAGCGTTAAACCAACAAAGAATCAAATTGACGATTTAATTAGCGAAATAAATAAGACTATTAAAAGTGGCGGAAGAGTTTTAGTTACAACATTAACTAAAAAGATGGCGGAAAGCCTTGGTGCCTATTTAAAAGAAAATGGAATAAAATCAACATATCTTCATAGCGAAATAAAAACTATGGAAAGAATTGAGATTATTAACAGCCTAAGAAGTGGAGAAGTTGATGTTATTGTTGGAATTAACCTTTTAAGAGAGGGACTAGATCTTCCTGAAGTTAAACTCGTTGCAATTCTTGATGCTGATAAAGAAGGCTTTTTAAGAAGTGAAGGAAGTTTAATTCAAACGATAGGTCGTGCCGCAAGAAATAGTGAAGGGCGAGTTATTATGTATGCTGACAAAATTACTGAATCAATGGATAAAGCAATTAAAGAAACTAATAGGCGCCGTGAGATTCAAAAAGAATATAACGTTAAGCATAACATAACACCTAAAACTATTATTAAAGACATTAAAAACACGCTTCAAATTTCAACAAAAACTGAGAATAAGAGTGAGGCAGTTAACAAAGAAAATATTCCTGCTATGATAGAAAATCTAAAGGCAATGATGAAAGTTGCTGCTGCTAATCTTGATTTTGAGAAGGCGATTGAAATAAGGGAAGAAATTGCAAAACTAAATAAAAAACTTGAAAAAAGTTAAAAATTTTAAAAAACCACTTAAAATATTGAATAAAATAGAGTGTTATGTTATTCATAATACTCCTAAAAACTATTTAAAATTGCAAAAAATAAGTATTAAGGAAATAAAAATGAAAAAATTTATTGAAATTGTTGGTGCGCGTGAAAACAATCTTAAAAACATTAATGTTAAAATTCCGCATAACAAACTAGTTTTGTTTACGGGTTTGTCAGGCTCTGGGAAAAGTAGCCTTGCTTTTGATACAATTTTTGCTGAAGGTCAAAGGCGATATATGGAAAGTTTATCAAGTTACGCAAGGCAATTTTTAGGTCAAATGCAAAAGCCAAATGTTGAAAAGATTGAAGGGCTTAGCCCAGCAATTGCGATTGATCAAAAAACAACAAGTTCAAACCCAAGGTCAACTGTTGGAACGGTTACTGAAATCTATGATTATTTTAGGTTATTGTTTGCTAACATTGGTGTTCCTTATTGCCCTAATTGTGGAACTCCTATTTCAACAACAAGCATAGATGTTATTGTTAAAAAAGTTTTAGCAAGTGAGCCTGATTCTAAAATTATGGTTTTGGCTCCGCTTGTTAGAGCAAGAAAAGGCGAATATACAAAACTCTTTGAAGATTTATTAAAGCAGGGTTTTGTTAGGGTTAATGTTGATGGAACTGTTTTCACGCTTGGCGATGATATTAGATTAGATAAAAAACAAAAACACGATATTAGCGTTATTGTTGATAGGCTAATTTTAAAAGATGATATTAGAAGTCGATTAACTGGATCAATTGAAACGGCCTTAAAACTTGCAAACGGATTAGTTGCTGTTGATGTTGATGGCAAAATCTCTTTATTTAACACTAAACATTCTTGTGATATTTGTGGGTTTTCGTTTGGTGAAATTAGCTCAAGGTTATTTTCTTTTAACACACCTGTGGGGGCTTGTTCTGATTGTTCAGGTCTTGGCTTTAAAATGGAAATTGACCCAGAACTTGTTTTTAAAGATGGAAGCCAAAAATTAAAAGATAATAGCTTTATGCAAATAAGTTATTTTAATGGTGATTATTATTCAAAGCATATTGCAGAACTTGCTAAGCGATATAACGTTAATCTTGATTCAAAGATTGAAGATTTGCCGGTTGAATTTAAAAATGTTCTTCTTTATGGAAGTGATGAAATGCTTGATATTAAATATGAAAGCGCACACTTTAAAGGAGAAATGAAAAGTCATTTTGATGGCATTATCAACAATCTTTATAAAAGATATACTAATAGCCAGAGTGATTTTGTTAGGCGTGAAATTGAAAAATATATGCAAACAAAGCCTTGCTCAACTTGTCATGGTAAAAGGCTTAATAAGCAGGCTTTAAGTGTTAAAATTGACGGCCTTGACATTTCGCAAGTTTGTGAGAAAAGTGTTAGAGATATTGCTGACTGGATTAACTCACTTAAATTAACTCAAAAAGAAGAAAAAATTGCCGCTGATATCATTAAAGAAATTAAGGCAAGGTGTAAGTTTTTAATTGACGTTGGTCTTGATTATTTAACGCTTAATAGAAGCGCTGGAACTCTTTCGGGCGGTGAAGCACAACGAATTAGGCTTGCGACTCAAATTGGAAGCGGCCTTGTTGGCGTAACTTATATTTTAGATGAGCCAAGCATTGGTCTTCACTCAAGGGATACTGACAGGCTTATTGCAACACTTAAAAACCTAAGAGACGTTGGCAACACTGTTATTGTTGTTGAGCATGACGAAGAAACAATAAAACAGGCTGATTATATTGTTGACGTTGGCCCAAAGGCAGGCGTTCATGGTGGTGAAATTGTTGCAACAGGAAGTGTTAAAGATATAATTAATTGCCCAAGGTCAATAACGGGAAAATATCTTAGTGGTGAAAAGAAAATAGCTCTTCCTTCAAAGCGTAGAAAAATTGATGAAAACAGAGTTATTGAAGTTATTGGCGCTAAGCAAAACAACTTAAAGAATGTTGACGTTAAAGTTCCGCTTGGTGTTTTTGTTGCGGTAACCGGAGTTTCTGGTTCTGGAAAGAGCAGTTTAGTTAATGATATAATTGTTCCTGCGCTTTCAAATAAACTTAATGGCGCTAAAATGATGGAAGGTAAATATGATGAAATTAAAGGCGCAGAGCATCTTGATAAAGTTGTTGTTATTGATCAATCGCCAATAGGCAGAACCCCACGAAGTAACCCAGCAACTTACACCGGTGTTTTTACACCAATAAGGGAGTTGTTTGCTAAAACGAGTGAAGCAAGAGCTAAAGGCTATCAAGCCAATAGGTTTAGTTTTAATGTTAAAGGTGGAAGGTGTGAAGCTTGTGGCGGTGATGGTCTTTTAAAAATTGAAATGCATTTCTTGCCAGACGTTTATGTTACTTGTGACGTTTGCCACGGAAAAAGATATAATCACGAAACACTTCAAGTGACTTATAAAGGTAAAAATATTAACGACGTTTTAGAGATGACGGTTGAAGATGCTTTAAAATTCTTTGAAAACCAACCAAGCATTATTAATAAAATTCAAACACTATATGATGTTGGTTTAGGTTATATTAAACTTGGCCAGCCAGCAACTGAACTTAGTGGCGGTGAGGCACAAAGGGTTAAGCTTGCAACAGAATTAAGTAAACGCCCAACCGGCAAAACGCTTTACGTTTTAGACGAGCCAACAACGGGGCTTCATTCTTATGATGTTGACAAACTTGTTTATATGCTTCAAAGGCTTGTTTCAACAGGAAATAGTGTTTTAGTTATTGAACACAACCTTGATATGATAAAACAGGCTGATTATATTATAGACATGGGCCCTGAAGGTGGAGATAAGGGCGGAAAAATTATTGCAACAGGAAGCCCTGAAGAAATTTGCAAAAAAGCAAAAAGCATAACAGGGAAATATTTAGCAAAAGTTTTAGAATAAAAATTTAAATAAAAAAACACTTTACAATTTGTAAAGTGTTTTTATTTTTATCTTGAATAAGTTGCTTCGTAATAATCGCTTAATTCATTAATATAATTGCGAACGTCAATAATTTGGTTTCTTTCATATTCGGTTAAAGAAGGGAGACTTTCTTTAATTGATAACACTGCAACAATTTTACTTGAAAAATCACAAACTTGGAATGGAAGTAAACAATAAACTCCGCCAACAATATCACAAACAGGCATTATGTTTGCAAATTCTTTAAAATTATCTTTATCTTTAGATAGAGTATCTAAAGTGTTAACAAAGGCTTGACCATATTCAGCAATGCTGTAGTATGGGGCATAGTCATTAAAAAAGCCTTTTAAAATATGATCATCTTTTTTAATTGGGGTTGGCAATGTTGAATCAATAAGACCCATGCAGTTATTGCGTGTTTTCCTAATATCTTGCCAAATGGCATCTTTTTCTTCCTCAGTTAAATCTATATTAACATTTAAATAATAAGTGCCTTCAAAATATTTAAATTTAGGAATTTTAACGTTACTCATAAACAACCTCTCTTATATAAAAATATTATCATAATATGTCGATTGTGTCAAGAGTGGTTTATAAAAATAAAGAGTGATAATAATAAGAATATATGGGTTTAATGGCGATAAGGGCGGTAATAATTTACGTTTTTATCTTAATTGTTATTCGTTTAATGGGCAAGCGCCAAATTGGTGAAATGCAACCATTTGAGCTTGTTATAACTTTAATAATAGCAGACCTAGCCTGTGTTCCTATGGCGGAAATTAGCGTTCCGCTTGGTCATGGGCTTATTCCTATTTTCACATTATTAGTTGTTCACTTTCTAATTTGTGTTATTTCAAGAAAGGCTATGTGGGCAAGATATTTAGTTTCAGGAAGATCAGTTATTGTTATGGACAATGACGGAATAAATTATAACGAACTTAAAAAATTGAATATGACACTTGATGATCTTATTGAGGCGTTAAGGGGGTGTAATATTTTTAATCTTGAAGATGTTAGTTATGCTATTATTGAAACAAATGGGAAGATGAGTTGCATAACAAAAAGCAACGTTAGCCCGGTAACAAAAGGTGATTTAAAAGTTAAAAGTGAGCCCGCAGAACTTCCAATTAATATTATAATGGATGGAAAAATAATGAAAGAAAATACCGCAGTTTTAGACATAAAACAAGAAAATATTGAGAAAATATTAAAAACACATAAAATTTATACAGTAAAATCGGTTTTAATTATGACAATGGATTCTAACGGAAATGTCTTTTTGCAAGAGCGTTTTAAGAGCGCCAAAAACTTTAAAGTTAGTTTGGGTGAGTTAAAATGAAGAAAAAATGGGCTGTTATGATTGTCATAATACTGCTTATTGTTGGGCTTTGCGTTTTTGAAAGCATTTATATTCAAAACAGCTTTACTTACCTTTATGGTGAGTTGGTTAAGTTTGAAGAAAAGATAAGTGAAGATGAAAATAATATTGGTTCGGAAGAAAATGTTGCAATAATCAAAGATCTTCATTCTAGTTGGCAAAGGCGAAGTGATAATCTTAAAATGATTGTTTGGCATACAGGGATGAAAGAAGTTGAAATTAATCTCAGCCGAATTCAAAGTTATGTTATTACGAATAATTTTGAAGAGGCAATTGTTGAATTAAATGCTTTGAAAGATTTTTGTTTACATTATAAAGATGATTTTATTATAACGATTGAAAACATCTTATAGTGTTTTCCTTTGTCGTTTAAAAATAAACATTTTAACGTTTGAAATGTTAGTAACAAAAACTAAAATGAGAAGTAAACTTGATGAAAGGATTGCTGAAATAGCAATGCTGAAGAAAGTTGGTAAAAGTTTAATTGCAATGTTATAACTAAAAATTCCAAGAATAACACAAGGAAGAATTAGTAAAAGCATCGACAATAATATGTTTATAACGTGGTGGTCAATGACTTGGCGCTCTCTTAGCATTTTTATGTTTAAAATGCTTTGAGTTGAAGTTAATAAAAACATCCCAATTATTAAGGCATAAACGCCGAAATATTTTGGTAAGAAATAAATTGATAAAAAGAGCAACAGGGCGCTAATTGCGCTATTTTTTAATGATTTAATTTCAAGTCCAATTGCGTTTAAAATTGAGCCAGTTATTTGGCTTATTCCCATAGGAATCATTAAAATAGCAGAATAGGTTAAATAAATTCCAGCTTTTTCGTTATTAAACAAAAACTCGCCGATTGGTCTTCCAACGCTTAAAAACATTGGTAATAATAGGCATGAGGTAACAATAGCAAGCCCAACGCTTAAATTTATTTGGCTTTTTAGCGTTTCGCGGTTTTTAACTTCAACGTCAATATTTGTTGTTTGCTCGCTAATTTCAGGAATCATCGCAACGCTGAGCGAGCCAATGAGTGTTCCAGGAATCATTAAAAGTGGGAAGGTCATTCCCATAATTATTCCATATTCGCTGAGTGCCTCGCTGGCTGACATTCCATAAAGCATAAGCCTTGCCGGAATAATAAGCGAAATTGCGCTTGTAATTAGGTTTGAAATAGTTCTAACGGCTGTTATTGGGCTGCTCTTTTTAATTAAAGGAACCATTGTTTTTTTGGGGCGGCCTAATCTTCCGCCAAAGGCGAAATAAACGATAATTACGAAAATTGCGCTAAAAATGCAGGCTAAACTTAAACTAATTGCAGTTTTTTCATCGGCGGGCAAACTTAGCGGAATAATCATTAAAATAAACAAAATTATTATTCTTGCGCCTTGTTCAAAGAACTCAGCAAAGCTTATTGAAAAGAAGCGTTTTTGGCCCCAAAGCGCGCCTCTTAAGATAGTATAAATAGCGCTTGAAATTAACGCTGGCATTAAAAGAATTATTATTCTTGTTGATTTTGGTGAGGTAAAAATAAAGTCTAATAAATTAGGAAAAATTGTTATAATTATTGCGCAAATAATTGATATTGAAAGCGTTAAAATAAGACCGCTTGAAACATACTCATTTTGAGTTTTAAAGTCGTTTTTTGATCTAAGGTTAGCAACATTTCTTCCAATGACAGTTGGAAGTCCGCTTGCAATAAGGGTTAGCATAACGCTAAAAACACTCATTGCCATTTGGTAACTTCCCAAAAGTTCGGCTCCTAAAATGCGTGATAAATAAATTCTCAAAACAAAACCAAGAGCACGCGTTAAAACAGAAAACAGGGTTACAAGAGCAACGGCTTTGAAAAGTTTACCCATAAAAACACCTCGTTTAAATATATTTAATTGCAGATTTTTTTATGATGAACGAGTTATAATTGATAAAAAGTGACAAAGAATGTTTGCAAATTTCAAATTAAGTGATAAAATAAAATTGAGGACAAATTATGATTGAGATTAAAAAAATATCTTCAAAAAAAGATATGAAGAAGTTTGTTAAATTTCCAACAAACCTTTATAAAGATAATCCTAACTATATTCCGCCAATTGAGCTTGATGAATATAACCTAACTAATCCTAAGAAAAATGCTTCATTTGATGAGAGCGAAGCGGAGTATTTTTTAGCGCTTGATAACGGTAGGGTTGTTGGGCGAATTGCAGGAATTATTAGCCACGCTTTCAATAACAAAAATAATGCTAAATATGCTAGGATTTCAAGGTTTGACTCAATTGATAATAGCGAAGTTGCTAAAAAACTTATTGAAACTGTTGAAAATTGGGCTAAAGAGAAGGGCATGGAATATGTTCATGGCCCGCTTGGCTTTAATGACCTTGAAAGAGAAGGGTTGATGACTTACGGGTTTGACACTATCGGAACCTTCCAGGGAAGTTATAATGCCGATTATTATGAAAAATTCTTTACAGATAATGGATATAAACCTGATTGCAAATGGGTTGAATGGCGAATTCAAGTTCCTGATAAACCAAACGAAAGGGTTGCTAGGGTTGCAGAAAATGTTAGCAAACGTTTTGGTTTTTATGAAAAGAAGTTTAAAAATAAAAACGAGATTATTGATAACTATGGAAAGCAGTTTTTTGAATTGTTAGATGAATGCTATGTTGACCTTTATGGAACAGTTCCTTTTAATCAAAAACTTGTTGATCAAACTATTGGGCTCTTTAAACTCGTTATTGACCCAGATTATGTTAGCCTAATCTTTAATAAAGAAGATGAATTAATTGGTTTTGGTTTAGGCTATCCTAGCCTTGCAAGGGCGATGCAAAAGAGCAGGGGAAGATTTTTACCATTTGGTTGGGCTCGCTTATTAAAAGCAATTAAACACCCAAAAACGCTTGAACTTGCGCTTATTGCTGTTAAACCTGAATATCAAAAGAAGGGCGTTACATCAATAATAATTAACAATATGCTAGCCAGAATGATTAAAAACAAAATAACTTATTGTGATACTGGTTGTCAGCTTGAAACTAACACTAGCGCGCTTGCTGCCCTTGATATGTTTGAAAGGGAAATCGTTAGAAGAAAAACCTGTTTTATCAAGAAAATATAACAAAAAATAACCCCGCGGTTGCGGGGCTTTTTATTTTATTCTAAATTTGTTATTTCTTTTTGTTTTTTCTCAACGGCTATGAGCGTGCTGGTTATGTAAGGAATTATAGGAATAAATAATATAACAAAGAACTGCCAAGTAAACGCTAAAATATTCATAAAATAGAATGATGATGAAAGAACGGCAGTTTGGCAAAGAACTAAACTAAATGTTAAGAAATAACCGATTATTAAGGCCATGCTCCATCTTTTTATTGCTTTTGATAAGAATATGGTTTTCTTGCCAAAAAGCGACCTAATGACCCCAATAATCGCGTAAATTATTATAAATGCAGCGATAAAGAATAACCCAAAGCAAACAAACCTAACAAGGCCGAAAGCAAAGTCGCCACTCATGTCAACAATAGGCTTTTCATATAGTAAATCTGAAGCCATTGTTGAAGCGCCATAAATGCTTGTTTTAGGGAAATAAGCTTCAATATAAATTGGAATAAATAATGCGAGAATTGAAACGATTGTTGATAGCCCAGTAAAAGCAAAGCCAAGGCTATCTCTAGTTTTATTAGCGCTAGTTAAAACTCTTTTATCAAGCCTTGAAGCAAAAATTATAGTTAAAACTCCGATAGTTAAAACAACAAATGGGCAAGCATTAACATAAAACTCCATATAGCCATTTGCCATTGAGTTAGTAACTATAAAAGATACTGCTGAAAAGATTGCAACAAAGATAGAAATAAAGCCAAGATAATAGGCGATTTTCTTGGTTAAAACGTTGTTTCTTATTATTGAATTCTTATTATGAGAAATAAGGTCAATGAGGCAGAGAATAAATAAAACAATTGCCCCAACACAAAGTAATAGGTTAAACATTATTGCGCCTGTTGCCATCCAAACCGGGCCTGTTGAATTGTAATAAATATCAAAGGCATCAGTATTAAAAAATGGGGCATCAATAATATAAGTTAAAAAGTTAACATTTTTATCGTAAACAACAGAATTAAGTTCATCAGCGGCGTGCCCAACTATGTGAACAATGGGAACAAATAGTGAAACAACAATTAATATAACAGAAGTTATTAAAAGCGACCATAAAAATCCGTAATTTTTCTTTGACATAACAATCTCCTTGTTAAGTTGATTATAACATAATGATTATGTTTTGTCTAAAAAAGAACTTCAATGTTTTATTGAAGTTCTTTTGTTTTTTAAACAAATCCATCTTTTCTGTTTTTATTGTTTATTTTTGTTTGCTTTGTTTTAACAATTGCAACATTAGTTGGTTTAACTTTTGCTGGCTTAATGCTCTTTCTAATTCTTGAAGCAACTATGGCAACAATTGTTGCAACAACTAATAGTAATGATGAGAACACAACGAAGAAGATTGCAAGAGTGTTAGCGGTTTCTTTTTCATTATCCTCATTTTCTTCATCAGTTGTTGAAGAACTTTCTTCACTTGTTTCTTCTTCATCAGAAGTGTTAACAACATAACTTTTTGCTTTAATTGTTGTTTCTTGACCGGTTAAATCTTTAGTTTCAGCGTCATAAACTTCAGTTGTTATGCTTTCAACGTTGATATCTCTAATTAAAGCAAATCCGCTAACAAGGTTATTTGCGTCACCTAAAGCAAACTTAACTGAAACAGTTGTTATGCTTGAATTCCCGGTTGCGATATATGCGAAATATTGAACATATCCGTTGTTATCGATAACGTCAGTTGTGTTGACTTTATCAAATTCAATATCAATGTTGTTGATATAAATTTTAAAGTGGTCACCAACGCTTTCGTTTGTTTTAACCCAGAAACTAATTTTATAATGAGATTTAGCAGCCAAAGTCATTGAGCCAAGGCTTGAAGCAAGACTTTGTTTAGGAAGGTTGTTATAAAGCAATAAAACAGTATCAGTTTTTGCTTCGGCTAAAGATAGGTAAGTGTTAGATAAACTTAAGTTAACATCAATGGTTGTTAAAGCGTTGTTGCTGTTTAAGATATAAGCATTTCCGCTAACAATATTTTCATCATCGTCTTTAACTTCGCTAACTTTATAGTTGTTGCTCTTGTAATAAGTTTTTCCATCTATAGGGCTAGTTGTGTGAGCAGTTGCATTATCACCAATAAAGTCAAGCAATCTAACATTATTAGCAACTTGATCGCTCCAAGTTTTGTTAGCGTTTAAAAGTGTTTCATAATCAGTTAAAGAAGTTGTTGTTTTAACGTTTCTAAAGAAAACAGTTCCTGTTGCTTTTGAAACGCCAAGGGCAAGTTTAAATGATTGAGAAGAAGCGCTTGTTCTAACAACAAAAGTGTAAGTTGTCCAACTGCTTGTTCCGCTTACTTGGTTAACGTCAAAGTCAAGTATTGTTTCATCATTATAAATAAGCCTTGCGATAATGTTTCCTGAGAAGTTAATATTAGCAGTATAAACTTCAAAAGTGACTAACATTGTTTTATCGTTAGTTAAACTGAATGTTCCATCAGTTGTAAATAGATAAATACTGTCATCAGCAGTTGGAGCGGCTGATGGGTTATAAATAGCTAAAACATTAATTTGAGCGCCACTAGAAATTGGGTTGGCAACTCCGCCAAGTTTTGTTTCGAGATCAGAGCCAGCAAAGTATATAGAAGTGTTAGTTGGAACGATTCCTGAAATAGCGTCATCATAATTCTTGCTGGTTAATGACCAACTAGAAGGAGTTATAGGATAACTTAATGTTGCTGTTTCATAAGTTCCATAGTTAAAGTAACCATTAGTTACTGTTTCAGGTTGAAGCGCACTTGATGGGCTTAAATCTAACCTTTGAGTTGAACTTGAATTATTATATTCAGTTGAGGTTATTTTATCAACTCTAATATGATCATAATAAACAGTTGAGTTAACTCCACAAAGTAAAACTATTTGAGCGTCAAGATCATTAAATGCGTTGCCTCTTACGTAAATAACAACTTCAGTCCAGTTATTGTTAATGTCGTTAGAAACGGTGTAAGGCGCAGAAGAAACTGAAGCTGAGAAGGTTTTTCCTTCTGGGTTAGCGCCGGTTTTAATTTTAGATAAAACCATAATTTCAGCCTTATCAGATGTTTTTTCTGCTTTAAGCATAACAGAAACTCTGTAGCAAGCAAGTTGGTCAACTTTAAAAGATTTGCTGACTAAACCAAGGCTAATATCGCTTGTTTTGTTGGTTAATTTTAAGTAATAGTTATCGTTATTAAACGTGTTAACTTCAAAAATAGAATTTTCATTAACTGTTTGGGCGATAAAATATGTTTTATCAGTTGTTCCTGAAGTTATTGCGTTATAAGCATTTTCATAGTTTGTTTTGTTTAAACTTGTTAAATCTTCAGGAGAATAATAATACCAATCTTTAAGTAAAGCGTCAGCTTTAACAAACGAAGACTGTTCTTCAAATTTTTCATAAACACTAAGCGTTGATGAAAAATCAGTGTCAATTCCGGTAAGAGCAACATTTCTTTCAGTGTTTGGATTGTATGAATAATAGTTAGTGGCAATAGCAGTTCCATTTACAGCGTGATTAACAAAGTCAAGTTCACTAATCTGTTTCATTTCAACATTATCATAAAGAACATAACCGGTTTCAGTTGCGTTTGTTCCAATTGATTCGTAACTATTATAGTTAAGGTTAAGCGTTAATTGGCTATAAGTTTCTTTAAGCGTTGCAAAGAATAGGTGATATTTAGCCCAAACACCATCGCTTTCAATTGGGTCAGTTTCATATTCAACTGAGTTGGTTAATTTAACAGTTGTTTTAGCGTTTTTAGTTAAAACATGGAAAGACAAAACATAATAAGAGTTTTTACCTAAACCACTTATTTGCATTTGCTCTCGGTTATAAACCTTAGTATGCGCTTCGTCAGATTTTTCATTTGGCGCATCTTTAGCAAAAAGACCTAAAACGTAATTATCAACTGAACCTTCAGCATCAAGAAGTGATCCATCACTTCTTGTTGTTGGGTTAGCTAACCCCGTTAGGTTATTAGAATCAAAGCCGTTAATTAAGTCAATTTTAGCGTTTGTTCCATTAAAAACAGACGAATCATCAGCATTTTGATAGTGTGACCATGATGCTGCTACTGAGAAATCGTCAGAGTAAATATCAACAGGTGAATATGCAGCATAGGTTTCTCCAAGTTTAAAGTTGCTAACAACAACTGATAGCATCATAACTAATGCAAAAATTAGGCAACTTAGAGATTTTGTAAATTTAGAATGTTTTTGTTTCATATTTGAGCTTCCTTTTATATTGATAAAATCATTATATATAATTATTTTTAAAAAAGCAATAAAAAAATCAGTTTACGCTATAAAAAATAATAAATTTAGCGTTTTTTGATAAACTAGTTTTATGAGCGCTAAAACAAAATTGCTTTTGATTATTGGGGGAGCATTTGTTGGTTTTATTAATGGTTTTTTAGGGGCAGGCGGAGGAATTATTGTTGTTCCACTTTTAGAACTTGTTTTAAAAGAAAGCGTTAAGGTTAGTCACGCAACAGCAATTTTTATCATCTTGCCCCTTTGCATCGTTTCTAGCATTGCCTATTTAATAGGCGGCGTTTTTGATTATAAAGTTTTTATTCCGTCACATTGGCTTATTCCGTTAAAGGT